>DASZVM010000812.1:0-7341 GCA_035547295.1 Puia sp.
TACCAAAATCCCAATTGTTCCCGGCTCCCTAAAAGCAAAAAATAACGATTATGAACAAAACTATTATATTGGCCGTTCTTTTCGCAAGTGTGTTCACGCAATGCAAAAAAGATCACAATGCGCCGCCCCCTGTGCCGGATGAGCCAAAACCCACGGCGCTTTTCGATTATGGCCTTCCGGACAGCGCCAAATTCCTCATCTACCAGTTCACCAGCTCATCTACTAATTACAAGCAGCTGCTGTGGCAGTTTGGAGATGACAGCAGCTCCACGGAAGTGGCGCCCTTGCATGCCTACCGGTTTCCCGGCGCTTATCACGTAGTGCTGACTACGACGAATGGACAGGGCTACTGGGCCCAAAAGGAGGTCCTTCTCAACGTGGTAGACCCGACTTTCGACCCCACCAAGGTGGGAGAGAATTATATCAGGACCATCGGCGGGACGCTTTCCGTATCCCGGGATAATGGGGGCGGACCAAATGCCGGCGAAGGGTCGTTAAAAGTCATCGACGAGAACCCCGATACGAAATTCTTCCAGTCCGGCTTTGCAGGTGATCTGTGGATCAAGTTCGAGTTCAATGACCCCGTGATCGCCGGCGCCTATACGATGACATCCGGCAATGATTCCTGGGACAGGGACCCCAAGATATGGTCCTTACAGGGGTCGACGGATAATATCAAATGGATCACCCTGCACTCCGTGAATAAAACGCAGTGGAGCACCGGAGAAAGAAAGAAAAAGATCCTTTACTTCTTCGATAATTATGAAGCGTACAAATATTACCGGCTGGCCATTAAAGGCAACAACGGCAGTCGTGATTTTCAGCTATCCGACTGGACGGTAAATAAAAAGCAGCCGTAAAATTATTTCAATAGTATCTTTTCAAACCTGACGGACCTTCAGGGCTTACCGCTCATACCACTTATCATATCGTCGTGGCCGCCCTGGCGCCCAGCGCCACTTTGAACCCCGGAAATAATTACAACCAGGGAAGGGAAATGATCGTGACCACGGGTGTGGTTAAGTAAAGGTTGTTGTAACATGAATTCCGGCGGGCTGTACCTTCCAGTCCGCCGGATACTTTTTATACTTATCTTTGGTCTTCAAAAAAAATAGCATATTATTTAATATGAGAAGGATTAGCCCCGCCCTGTCTGCCTTTATCGCGGCAATTGTATCATTCACCGCTTGTGTGCCCACCAGTAAATTCAATGCCTGTCAAATGTCGCTGTCATCTGCAAGATACGACAGCACACTGCTGGCGAATAAGGTAAAGGACCTTCAATCCTCGCTTGCTCAGGCTAACCAGCTGTCAGGGGACCGCCGGCAACGTATCGACTCGCTGTTACACCAAATGGATGATGCGCATGATCAGATAGCATCGCTGAACAGACAGATGGATGAGCTGAAGGGCAAGAACCGTGATCTGTCGGCGGAATCCGACAAACGGCTGTCGTTGCTGAGCAAGAGCAAGCAGGACCTGATCAACCAGCAGGCCAAACTGGCGCATTTGCAGGAGCTGATGGATGCGCAGAAAAAAGCCATCGAGGCCATCAGGAAAAAAATGACGGACGCATTGGTGGGCTTTAAATCCGATGAGCTATCCGTGGCGATCAAGAATGGAAAGGTCTACGTGAGCCTGCAGGAGAACCTGCTCTTCCCTTCTGGCAGCGCAGTGGTCAATCCCAAAGGAAAAGTGGCCCTGGGGAAATTGGCGGAAGTCCTTAACCAGAACCCGGACATTACAGTCGATATCGAAGGGCATACGGATTCCATTCCCATCCGTGCCAAATACCAGGACAACTGGGACCTCAGCCTGGCCCGTTCAGCCTCTATTGTACGCATCCTGACCATGGACTACAAGGTAGATCCCAAAAGGGTCATTGCATCCGGACATAGCCAATACGATCCTGTACAGACAAATAGCACGCCGGAAGGAAGGGCCCTGAACAGGAGGACCGATATCATCCTTTCTCCCAAGCTGGATGAGCTGTACAGGCTGCTGCAGACACCGGATATGTAACGCGGGGACCCGGGCTGCATAATTTTTTGCTCTCCTTTGTCCAATTTCTGTCCTGCCGGTCATTATTCAGGAAACAATGGCTATGACAGAAACAAAAGGTCTTGCATCCCCGCATTTATTTACAAGGGTATCCGGATCCCTCGTCGGGAAGATCGCCTACTGGATCTTCACCGCCCTCGTTGCCTGGGAAATGGCCCTGGGAGCTTATTGGGATCTGTTCCGGATACAGTATGTGAGGGATGTCTTTACACATTTGCATCTCCCATTCTATTTCCTCATTATCATGGGTATCTGGAAATTGCCTTGTGCCGTGGTATTGCTGATGCCCCGGGTTCCACGCCTGAAGGAATGGGCTTATGCCGGCGCTTTCTTTACGTATTCAGGGGCAGCCGTGCTGCACATGTCGGTTGGGGATCATGCAGACGGATGGGTAGCCCCGGCGCTGTATGCCCTGTTTACCGTTGCTTCCTGGGGGCTGCGCCCGGCGTCCCGCAGATTAGTCGCCGATCCTGGGAAGAAAGCCGGAAGATCCGCCAGGAGCAGAATGATCGGGTATTGGATCGCCACCTCTATAATGATATTTGTCCTGATCTCGGGAGGTGTGGCGGAGTTGACAGGGCAGACATATACCATCGAAGGCATGCTCTCCCTGGGCTACCCGGTCTATTTTACCCGGCTTCTCGGAGTCTGGAAGATCACAGGCGGGATCGTGCTGCTCATCCCCCGCTGGCAGTTGGTCAAGGAATGGGCTTATTTCGGCATCTTCCTCGATATGTCGGGAGCATTTATGACACATATAGCCTGCCATAGCGAAGCGCCGCATCTGATCTGGACGGGTATTTTCTCCGTGCTCACAGTCGTCTCATGGGCGCTCCGTCCTGATTCGCGAAAGATCTTCTAAACGCGGAAGGGCTTAACCCTTTATGTTTTTTAAAGACCCGGTTCAGGTGGCTTTCATCCGTGAATCCCAGCTCACTTACGATCTCGCTCATTCGCATGCTGCTGTATCGCAGCCGTGTTTCCACCAGCTTTAGCTTGTAGCCTGTGATATATTGCTGCAGACTTTCGCCGGTGTGTTTTCTGAAATATTCGTGGATATAGCTGGGGGATATGTTGAAACGGGTGGCTATTATCTCTGCCTTCAGGTTTTCGGGAGAGTAGATATGCTCATGGATATACTGGATGATCTCCGTGGAATGGTCCTTCCTGGCCGCCGTATCCCCGGCGCCGATCAGCCAGATATTCCTGGCGACGATGGTAATAATGGTATTGACGAGCTGTTGTACTACCTCCCGCTGGAACTCCTGCTGGTTCACATACTCCCTGATCATCGCGTCTACCAGGGCAGCGACCAGCGGTTTGTCATTCCTGTTCTGCAAAATGCAGCCGGGCAGGTGATAGTTGCTTTGCAGGATATATTCCAGCTTTTGTATCCAGTCTCCCAGGTTGCTATGGAGGGTTTTTACTTTCTGCGCTTTTAGATAGATGTCGTTAAATCGGATAAAGAGGAAGGAAGTGAACTCTTTTACCTCGAAGGAATGTGTGTGCTGCGGTAACAGCAAAAAAAGGGTGCCCTTGTCATATTCAAAGCCGTTCCCCTGGACATGGTGCGTGCCCGATCCTTTTACAATGTATACCAGCTCAAAGAAGGTATTCCTGTGGGCGCCGACGGGACATTCATTGAGCTCCTTGTATTCAATCTCATAGGGCTCAAAGAGGTTATGTATGAGCATACCTCCAAATATACATAATTAACCTCGGATCATACAAGCATTATGGGATTTTCACGGAAAGGCTTATGCGGAATATGTGGCAGCGTCGGAAAGTCACCTGGCGCTGAAGCCTGCTGCCCTATCGCATGAAGAAGCTGCGGCAGCGACCCTTGCGCCATTGACGGCCTGGCAGACACTGGTGACGCTGGCGGGTGTAACGGCGGGCAATAAGGTCCTGATCCATTCAGCCGCAGGGGGAGTAGGCCATTATGCCGTGCAGATAGCAAAACATCTGGGCGCCTATGTGATCGGCACTTCCTCTGCTGCCAACAAGGATTTTGTCCTGGCGCTGGGAGCCGATGAGCACATCGATTATTCAAAACAGCGTTTTGAAGGGCTGGTAAAGGATGCCGATGTCGTGGTGGACAGTGTTTTTGACAAAGGTCATCTGGAGCGGTCGCTACAGGCTGTAAAGACCAGGGGGAAGCTGATCAGCCTGGTGGTGTTTCCCGATGAGCGGGTTTCCCGGATAGCCTTGATGAGCAGAAAATTCCTGTATAGAATGGAAGTGGCATCGGACGAAGAAGATATGCAGGCGATCGCAGGGTTGCTGGGAAAAGGTCACCTGCGGTCACATATCTCGAAGACCTTTGGTTTTGATGAGATACGTCAGGCGCATCAGCTGATAGAGAGCGGGCATACGAGAGGGAAGATCGTCGTAACTATATGAGAGGGTAAAATTCTCCGAAGTGCCAAAGGACGGCCCGCAGGCATATAAGGATACCATTCCCGCCGATCGCTATCACGAACCCTATATGCCGGAAAAGGAGCTGCAGGATCAGATCAGCGACGGCGTAGAATTCTGGAAATACACGGAAGACAACCATACCCTGGGCGTGATAGGCATTCAGTACAAAGGAGAAGTAACGTTGATCCGTCACGCATACGTACGGACATCCGAAAGAAGCAAAGGCATCGGGAGCAAGCTGCTCGAACATTTATGCAGCATGACGGCCACGCCTATTTTGATCGGCACCTGGACGGACGCCGGCTGGGCAATAAAGTTTTACCAAAAACATGGGTTCCATATCCTGGGGACGGAAGAAAAGACTGCATTGCTTCGTAAGTATTGGAGACAGGTCCGAAAAGTTTACAAGCTAATTTATCAGGCTGAAATTTTCCGTTTTGGGAAAAGCGTCAAAAACGTCGATCACTATTTGCGGTATGGGGGATAGCAGCTTTCGCAGTTTGGTATCGATCCAGGCGCCGTCCAGCGTCAGGATAGCACACACTTTATCACCGGATACGAACTCATGTTGAACCGTCCACCGGGAGGCATCCGCATTCCGTTTGACCAGTTTCGCATGCAGCGTTATAGTGTCGGATAAAAGGATCTCCTTTTTGAAAACACATTCTTCCCGGAACAGGATAGGACCGAAATGTTGTCCTTGCATTAATTTTACGGTAAGACCCAGGCTTTCTATGATCTCTATTCTTTGTTGAGCGCCAAGGTCGTAGTAGACACTATGCCGCAGGTGAAAATTAGGGTCCAGGTCTGCCCAGCGGATAGAGACGACTTTGCTGAATAAGGACATTTTTCCTATAAAAGTATGTTTTCTTTACTTTCTTACAAAAGTATAGGAAGCATTACCTGCCGGTGTGAGCGCACTTGAAAGCGAGAGCGTATCATTATTAAAGGTCATAAAGAATCCATACGATGTAGAGAGCACCTGCCCGTTGGTCCCAAGCATGGATACCGTAAACGGTTCAAAGATTCCTGTGACCTTGAAGTTGTTTAGTTGCAATATCTGTTTGATAAAAAAGGTTGTATCGGGAATGACCGAATAAGACCCCTGGGCAACGGAATGGCCGTTGAGCTTGGAAACATAGGTGCCATTGCTGTTCAGCTGAAGGAGTACAGAGGAATCCAGCGAAGGCGCCAGGGTCCAACTGCCGGCCCCAAGGGACCAATCTTTTTGTATCAGTTGCCATTCTCCTGCAGCGGCACTCGAAGTGTGGACCTTTTTACAGGCAGACAGGACTAGGGTACAGATGACGATAACGTATGACAGGGGTTTCATGCCTTCCTTTTTCCCTTTGACCGGTATTCCGGAAGGACCGTTGCATGATGGTTTGAAAACATCCTGTGCCGATACTGGGAAGCATGGTTGATAAATGTATACACGTACAAAAAAACCCCGTAGACCGGGGCTCCTACTAAACAAAAGCCTTAAACCTAAACCTTATCCTAACGTAACGAATTTACCTTATTTGGATCAAAAAAAATCGGCCTTACTAATTTTTCAGAGAGGTGATCTGCTCCGCATTAATGGAATGATTATTGTGGCAAATTGATTTTAATTTCAAATGGAAAATTATCTGAGCAGTCTTTCCGCTCACACCCTTCGGAAACTTCTTATAAAGGAGGTGGAAAAGTTCATCAAATGCCTGGACAGCGGCAATCTTGAGGAATTGCAATTGATGAAGGCCCATTTGAAAGATATCTATAGTATATTGTCGGAAAAAGAGTGTCAGGAGATGGCTCCGATCCTTTGGGGAAAAAATTCCACAGAGTTTCAGAAATTATTGCATGAATTAAATTTAATTCCCTCCAAACCTGATAATAATCCCAACGACAAACAAAACAGCTGATCTGATCACCCACAGCCGGGTTAAAATGTCTCATTCAAATTAAGGAAAAAACCCTTGCTTCCAAATCTTCCTAAAGCATAGTCCAAAGCCAGGTTGGTGCGCGTTTTCTTATTGAACAGCACACGCAGCCCGCCGCCATAGCCCGGCTGAAATACCTGGAATAATTTCGTCCCAACCTCATCATTGGCCGTCTGTAAGCTGCCGAAGACAACACCGCTGATGAATTTATTGGCTAATATCGGAAAACGAAACTCGAGCTCGGTGTCGTTGAATTGAGTCCCCCTGAAATATTGGGATGTATAGCCCCTGCCGCTGCGGTAAGATCCGTCCCTGGCTGTGCCGGGAAGCTCCATGTAAGGAATATCGCCGTCCAGGAGATAAGCGCCCCAGTTCCAAAATGCGAGGACTGTCTCGGGACTGGTGGCCGAGAGACTGAAATATTTTCTAAGATCGGTGGTCAGCTGCGTGGCGTTCTTCGTGCTTCCTATCCACTTCTGGTTGATGCGTATCCCCGCATCGAAATAGATGCCATGATAGGGACGGTTAGGATTGTCACGGGTGATATACTGCACATTGAAAAGGAATCCATTTGAAGAATACCTGTTCTGAGGGAACCCATGCCGGATATTATAGACGCTCAGCGGTGTTGCATAGGCGGCAGTGTCCTTGACCCTTATCTGCCGCCTGATCTCGAAGGAAAGACCCGCTCCCAGAAAAAGGTTCTTTCCTACGTTCTTATAGATCTTTTCCCGGAAATTATAATAATATGAATTGATGGCGTAGCCTTTATGGGTGGGATTGGCCAGCACCGAATCAGCGTGGTCCTTTCCGCTGTAATTGCGGCCGATGCCAAGACCCCGGTCGGGTGAAACTGTTTTGGCGGCAACGAGACTGCCCTGCAGGTTCCATTTGTTGCCGGGCGTAAAAATATTGTGATTCACATAAAAGTAAATAA
>DASZVM010000813.1:0-8244 GCA_035547295.1 Puia sp.
TCGATATCATCAATGCTTTTATCCTGCGGGCGCCGGAATATTATACGGATATAAAAGAACTGTACAAGGAATTTGCTTTTGAATTGCTGATCGCGGATTGTGCTTTTACGGGTATCCCTTTTGTAAAGGAGCTGATGAAGATACCGGTGGTGTCCATTGGTGTATTCCCTCTGTCGGAGACCTCCGGGGACCTGCCTCCTTCAGGTCTGGGGCTGACGCCGGCCGGCTCTTTTTGGGGGAAGTTGTGGCAGGCCATTCTGCGAAAATTGGCTGATAGGGTGATCTTCCGCGAGCCCAACCGGGTGCTGTATGCACTGCTGGATCAATACAAGATACCTCACAACAGGGAAAGTCTTTTTGATATGGTCATCCGTAAGTCCGACCTGCTCTTGCAGATAGGGACGCCGGGTTTTGAGTATTATCGCAGCGACCTGGGAGAGAACATCCGTTTTGTAGGGGCGTTGTTACCCTACGCCGGGGAAATGTCGCGGGACAGATGGTATGATGAAAGATTAAGAGAATATAAAAAGATCGTGCTGGTGACGCAGGGTACGGTGGAAAAGGATGTGACCAAGATCCTTGTCCCAACGCTGGAAGCCTTTAAGGATACCGATACCCTGGTGATCGCCACAACGGGCGGCAGCGGTACGCAGCAGCTGCGGGAAAGCTATCCTCAGAAGAACCTGATCATCGAGGATTTTATTCCTTTCACCGATGTGATGCCCTATGTGACGGCGTATGTCACCAACGGGGGATATGGAGGCACCATGCTGGGCATTATGAACAAGCTGCCCCTGGTGGTAGCAGGTGTCCATGAAGGGAAGAACGAGATCTGTGCCCGGGTGGGTTATTTCAAGCTGGGTATCAATCTGAGGACGGAGCGTCCAACGCCCCGGCAGATACAGGACGCGGTAAGCAGCATCGTTGCCGATGAAAAATATAAGCGTAATGTAAAAGATCTGGCAGATGAGTTTGCCAGGTTCAATCCCTATGACCGTTGCAGCAGATACATCACGGGCATTGCAAAAAAGAACAGGATCAATCCCTCCAACGTTCTGCGCAGCTCATACGTCATTCCGTATTCGGGCTGAGCAGGTGACCTGAGTCACCCATTTCCCGGAAGCCCACGAAAGTGGGCTTCTTTTTTTCCTGGGGTTTTGTGTAATTTGGCAGCATAAAAATTTACCACATGAGCCATTCGAAATTTTTTGCAGGCATCCTTGTGACGGTCTGCTTTACCATGTCCTGTAACAACAGCGAAACGAAGAAGGAAGACCAGTCCGCGGCTGCGGCAACTTCTGCTCCTTCCTTAAAAGAGGAGACCGTCACCATTCAGGCTGACAGCGCCTCGATGATCAGCTACCTGGTGTATGACGATTCTGTAAAGACCCGGCGTCCGGCGGTGCTGGTACTCCCCGAATGGTGGGGTTTGAATGACTATCCAAAGATGCGGGCGAGAGAGCTGGCCAAACTGGGATATGTAGCGCTGGCGCTGGATATTTATGGCGATGGGAAGATCGCAAACGATCCGAAGACCGCGCAAGCATTGGCAGGACCTTTTTATATGCATCCTGAAAAGGCCAAGACCCGTATCGACGCGGCTATTGCCAGGGTGAAGACCTATCCGCAGGTGGATACGGCGAACATCGGCGCCATCGGATATTGTTTTGGCGGGGGCGTCCTGATCAACACGGCCCGCCTGGGCGATGAGCTGAAGGCCGTCGTCAGCTTCCACGGCTCGTTGCTGGGAACGCCGGCTAAAAAGGGATTGCTGAAGACAAAGCTGCTGGTGTTACACGGTAACTCGGATGCCTTTGTAAATCCCCAGGTCGCCCGGTTCAAAAAGCAGATGGATTCCATCGGGGCCGACTATACATTCATCGGGTATGACAGCGCTACCCATGCGTTTACCAACCCTGCGTCGGATGAGAATGGGAAGAAGTTCAATATGCCTATTGCTTATAACCCCAAGGCGGATACGGCATCCTGGAAAGAGATGCAGACGTTCTTTAGCAATGTGCTCAAGTAGCCTGTCTGCCAGTCTGTCTGTGCGTCGTGTCACCGGCCAAATAAGTCTTCAAATGAAAGGTCCATCACCGGATAAGACCTCCAGCCTTCGAAATCGAAGTGCCACCATTCGCTGGGGTAGATGACAAAACCGTGCTTTAGCATTACGTTCTGTAAGAGCTGTCTGTTCTTCAGGGCCTGCTGGGATGTGCGGGGGTAGGTGGCCGAAGCTTTTTCTGTAAAATCATCATAAGGAGTTGGCATGTCCAGCTCCTTTCCTGTTGCAATATCGATGAGGGTCAGATCGACGGCGCATCCCCTGTTGTGCCGGGAACCTGTGTAGGGAGAGGCTACAAAGTTCGAATCGTGATAAGCCTCGTAAAAGTCCACGGTTACACGGTAAGGTCTGTAGCCGTCGTAGATCTTTAGTCCATAGCCCATGGATTTTAGCTCATGCTGGATCTCTCTCAGCGCTTCTGCGGCCGGCAGACGAAGAAAGGCCGCTGCTGTCCGGTACATGGGGCGGTGCATGATATTATTGTTGGTGGCATAACGAATGTCCAGCCGGATGCCGGGGATAAATTTGTCCAGGGGTACGATGGCCTGCCGGGGATCGGCGGCCACCTGCTGTCTGTACTCGGAGAGGGAGGAGATGGTCTTGAGGCCGTACTTATTTGTTGTTGTTTCTTTTATAGAGTAAGCCTGTATCAGGGCGGGGTTTTCGGGTGAGAGCGTAAAGCGTACCAGGAGTCCGGCCTTTTCTCCTACGATGCGGAAAGCCCCCCGCAGCTGGTTGTCCGGCACTATTTCTTCCACGCGGAGTATCCTGCCCGCTTTTGTAAAAAATACTTTTGCTTCTTTCCGCAGGGAATCGATGAGGTAGTCGTCAAAAAAGTTCTCGCTAAAGATGCCGCTGGCAGGGGCGTCCTTCCAGTCGGGCAGAAGGGCCATCAGCTGCTGTTGTCTTTGTTTCAGGATCTCCGGGGCCGGTAGCCGGCGGGGCTGCAGGTGCGCCATATCGATGAGGCGCTGTGCTATTTGTGTGTTCAGGGTTGCAGTAGCTTCATAGGTGAGGTTGCAGAAAGAGACGATCCCGATGCCGTATTCCGGGAGGATCATCCAATGGCTGCCGAAGCCGGGGAGCCCGCCGCTGTGGCCGACCCATTCTTTTCCTGTACAGTCCCTGTTCCACCCCAGACCGCAATTGTAAGCGGAGATGCGGGGACAGAGGTCGCCGGCGGCGTTTTTGGCCTGTGTGTAAAAGCCGCTGATCTTCCCCGGTTGATGCATCTCCCGGATAGAGCTCCGTTTTATGGGACCTGTATCTGTCCCATTACGGGGAGGCCAGGCGGAAAGATGGAAGACCATATAGCGGCTGAAGTCTTCCAGGGAGGTAAGCATGCCGCCCATTGCCCCATAGGCTCCGCTGTGCAGCATGGGTTCTTCCTTCCATTGCAGGTTCAGCCGGCGATAGCCATGCGCCAGCGTTTCAGCGGGCGCTTCCGTATACTCCCAATAAGTATGGTCCATGCCCAGGGGCTGGAAAATGGTATGACGGATATATTGTTCGTATGGTTCACCCGCGACTTTTGTAACGATATGTCCCAGCAATGCAAATCCCAGGTTGCTGTATTCATAGGCCAGTCCCGGTGTGTTGGAGAGGGAGACGCCCCCCTTGATGAAGTTGATCAGCTCCTCGTCCGTGCGCTGCAACTGGCGGTCGCCCCAGGGATTATCTTCAGGGAAGCCTGCCGAGTGGGTCAGCAGATGACGTATCGTGATGGGCGGGCTGTCATCCGTCAGCCGATGTATTTTTTCTATCTCAGGGATGTATTTATAAACGGGATCGTCCAGGTCGAGCTTGCCCGCGTCCCGCAGGGAAAGGATGGCCATGGCGGTAAAGCTCTTTGTCATGGATGCGATGCGGAATACGGAGCGTGGCGTCACCGGTGTCTTTTTTTGGACATCGGTATATCCAAACGTCCCTGTGTGCACCAGTCGGCCGTCCGCCACGATACCGTAGGCCAGGCCGGGAATGTGGTTCTTTTCCGCGTAGTCTTTATAAAGACTATCGATAAGAGGAAAGGCCGTTTCAAGGGTCTGTGCATGTGCATAGCTTGCGATCAGCAGGAGCAGGATGATCAGTTTTGGTCTTCTCATGTTGTATGGTTGTAATAAACGTGCTCTTCCTCCACCAGTTTTTGATAAGCCCTGGATTGCCGGGTGGATTGCGGCTTTGTTATTTCCACGATGCAATGTTTCATGGCATTGCAGATGCTGAAGGCCCCGATGAGAGGGCTGAGGAAGTAATTGGGGGCCGTATATACAAAGAGGTCGTATTTACTGTAGGCGCATAGGGGAGAGTATTCGCTGTCTGTCAGGGCGATGGTCGTAGCGCCTTTTTCCTTTGCCTTTTTAAGGGCTTTGACCGTCTGGCTTTGGCATTGATCAAAGCCGATGGCCAGCACGACGTCCCCTTTGCCAAAATGCCCCATATAGTCGAACAACATCCCGTTGTACTCCGTGACGGCATGGGCCTGGGGGAGATGGCTGCGGATAAGGCTTTGCATGTAGGTGGCAACGGCGCCGATGTAGCCCAGACCGATAAGATAGGTCTGCCTGGATCTTACCATTGCCTGGCAGGCCTGCGTGATCTTTTCGAATGAGACTTTTTCAATGGTCCTGGTCAGCATCTCTACATCCCGGGAGAGGGCATTGCGGATGGCTTCATCCGTGCTGGTATTCACTTCGAATTCGCTGAGGACCTGGGTGAAAGATCCGCGCAGGCTGCCTGCGTGCGCTTTCAGTTTTTTTTTGAGGTCGTGGAAGCCTTCCAGCCCGATGCTTTGGCAGGCCTTGATGATGGTGACGGGGTCTACTTTCAGCCGTTGTGCCAGGTCGGCCGTGTTCATCAGGATAGCTTCATCCGGATGATCGAGGATGTACTTGATCACCATATGCTTTTTCCGGGGCAGCGACTCCAGGTCGATGGATTTGAGAAAGTTCATATTGTAAATATAATGGTTTTTATTAATCAATATTAATATTGCTTTTTTATCTTTAATTAATATTTATATGTATTTTTGCCCCTGCAAAAACAAACAGGATGGACAATGCAATAGTGCTCGGCGGCGACCTCGCCGGTGATAATGCCAAGACGGCCCATGGATTGATACGAAAGACATCCCGTTATAATGTTGTCGGGGTCATTGCGGATGCCGGCATCGAGGGACAGGATGCGGGTGAGCTGCTGGATAACATAAAGAGGGGCATACCTGTGTATTCTTCCGTGAAAGAGTTCTTACAACGGGTGCCTGAAAGACCAAAGTATGCCGTTGTCGGTGTCGCCTTTGCGGGGGGCAGGCTGCCCACGCCCATACTGGC
Source organism: Puia sp. (assembly GCA_035547295.1). Taxonomy (GTDB): domain Bacteria; phylum Bacteroidota; class Bacteroidia; order Chitinophagales; family Chitinophagaceae; genus Puia. The sequence continues at coordinate 5,392 of DASZVM010000813.1, forward strand.
CCAGATAAAAGAGGCTGTTCAGGCGGGTATTTCCATCGTTTCTGGGGCTCATCAATTCCTTTCCGATATGCCGGAAATGGTACGGCTGGCTGCGGAAAAAGATGTAACCTTATTGGATATACGCAAGCCCCGCCCTAAGGATCAGCTGAAATTCTGGAGCGGGGAGATCATGCAGGTCACTGCTCCCGTGATCGCCGTGCTGGGTACCGACTGCGCCCTGGGCAAACGGACCACGGCGGTGATGATCACCGAAGCCATGCAGCGGAAGGGGCTGCGGTCGGAAATGGTCTATACGGGCCAGACGGGCTGGCTGCAAGGGCACCGTTACGGATTTGTGCTGGATAGTACGTACAATGATTTTATATCCGGGGAATTGGAGCACGCTGTTGTTACATGCTGGAGGGATACCGGCGCTGACGTCATATTTATCGAAGGGCAGTCCGCCCTTTGCAATCCCAGCGGGCCCTGTGGCTCCGAACTGCTGCTGTCTGCACAGGCTAAAGGAGTGATCCTGCAGCATGCTCCGGGCAGGGAGTTTTTTAAAGGCCAGGAAAAGACGGGCATCAGGATATCCCTTCTTCGCGAGCTGGAGCTGATAAGGCTTTATGGTTCCCGTGTGCTGGCTATTACGCTGAACACGGCGAAGCTCTCGCCGGAGGAAGCGCGGGCATACCAGGTGCAGTATGAAAAAGAATATGGCCTGCCTGTGATACTTCCGTTGGAAGAGGGGATGGACAGGCTGTCGGGTATTGTACAGGAATATGCAGGCACTTTTAAAAAAAATCCATCATGAAGATACGCCAGATCAATGTCAGAAAGGAGAACCTCCTGCTCACCCGTCCCTATACCATTGCATTCAAGACAGTGGATTCGGTGGAGAACGGCATCATCGAGATCGTTGCGGACAACGGAATGAAGGGATATGGGGCATTCAATCCCAGCCATTTTGTCGTTGGGGAGCACCTGGAGGATGCGCTGGCCGTCCTGGACGAGGCACGGCTTTCTGTCCTGACAGGAAAGGACCTGGATGACATAGATGGTCTCTCCATGCTGGTGCAGCAGACCTTTAAAGCCAGTCCTACGGCCCGCACGGGTCTGGAGATCGCGCTGTATGATCTTTTTGCGCAGGGAAAAGGTTTACCGCTGGTACGGGTGTTTGGTCAAAAGATCACTTCCATGCCCACGTCCATCACCATTGGGATCAAAAGTGTGTCTGAAACCCTGGAGGAGGCCAAAGAATACATTGGCCGCGGTTTTAAGATATTAAAGGTCAAGCTGGGTATCTCGCTGGAAGAGGACCTGGAAAGGCTGGCGCGGTTACGGGAGCGTTTTGGATTTGACGTGGGTATCATCATCGATGCGAACCAGGGATATAACGCGCAGCAGCTGACGAAGTTTACGGCCGGGACGGCGGATCTGCATATCGGCCTGATCGAGCAACCCCTGCCTGTAGGGCAGGAAGACGGGATGCGCCGGCTGCCGGAAGAGATCAAAAAGATCGTTGCCGCGGATGAATCTCTTTTGACGCCGGACAGCGCAGAGCAGCTGGCGGCGTCTCCTGCTGCCTGCGGGTTCTTCAATATCAAGCTGATGAAATGCGGTGGTATCAGCCAGGCGCTGAAGATCGCGGATACGGCAGCAAAGCATTCCATCCGGCTCATGTGGGGATGTAATGACGAAAGTATTATCAGCATCACTGCGGCGCTGCACGCGGCATTTGCCTGCGCTCATACAAAGTTCATCGATCTCGACGGCAGCCTGGACCTGGCGAAGGATGTAGTCTCCGGGGGCTTTTTGCTAAAGGACGGGATCATGTCCATACCGGACAGGCCGGGTCTGGGGTTGATAGATTAATATTTTTTTGACGAATTAATTTTTTGTAGCTTCAGGCGCTCCTTCACAGTTTTTCAACCTTCACCATCTTATGGCTATACAGATACGCAATCGATGCGGTGTACCCGCAACGGTCGAAATTATTGTTATAGCAGAAGGATTGGCTTATGAAAAAGAGAAAGAGCGATATTCTCTGGAAGGTGATCATGGAGGAGGTTTTTGCAGACTTGCTTCGCTTTCTGTTTGCTGATGCGGACCAGGTTTATAATATGGAGCGTGGGTTCGAGTATCTCGACAAAGAATTGTCTGAATGGACCCGCAGCCGGATGAAGAAAAGGATACCCGGTTTGCCGACAAGCTGGTAAAAGTGTATCACCGGGATGGAGAGGAGGAATGGATCTTATTGCATATCGAAATTCAGGGAGATACTTACAAAAAGATAGAGTTTTCGGAAAGGATGTATCAGTATTTTTATCGGATACGGGACAGATATAAAAAGCCGGTGTCTGCTCTGGCTATCTTTACAGGTCTCAACGGGCGGGATATGCCGGATCGCTACGTCTATGAGTACCGGGGGACTTGCTTGACCTATCGGTATCCTACCTTGTCGATCCTGGATTTCAGATGAGGAGCTGGCAGAGAGCAATAACCCTTTTGCGTATGTAATACGTGCGGCAAGAACAGCCCTGTTGGAAAAAAAGATCCCGGGAGAAGACTTGCTTCAGTTGAAGCTATTAATTGCCAGGGAGTTACAGCGTAAGGGATTTGGCAGGGCCAAGACATTGGCGATCCTTAATTTCTTACGCAATTACATCCTCTTTGAGAACCCCGAATTAAATCTTAAATTTGATGAAGGACTTAGGCCCAATGATAAATTTAATGCTATGAATACTATTGAATATTTAAGGATGGAGGGAAAGGAAGAAGGACTGGAAGAAGGTCGTATTGAAAAAGAGATCATTTTTGTCAGAAAACTACTGGCTGCCACCGATTTTTCAGATGAAAAGATCGCCGATCTCG
>DASZVM010000814.1:0-2310 GCA_035547295.1 Puia sp.
GAACCATTGAAAATATAGGACCGCAGTGCCGTCGTCGCGGACCCGTTTTTCCTCACAAAGAGGCTTGATCGGAATTTTCATACAACATTTTTAAAGTCGCGTTTTTAGTCGCGCATGATGTTGTACGTCTTTGTAAAGGTAATAAGCGAAGAACGGAGACGCTTGTTATAAAAGATTGAAAAGAAGCTACTTGATTGTACAAATGTGTACAAAATAGAAAAGGCTCACATTGCTGTGAACCTTCTTCTGCGGACCGGACGGGACTCGAACCCGCGACCTCCGCCGTGACAGGGCGGCATTCTAACCAACTGAACTACCGATCCAACCTTCCGTATCGGGGAAGCCACGCATTTGAGCGTGATCACCTTTCGTTTTCGGGATGGCAAAGATAGGAGAATTTTGATTTTCTCCAACAAAATGTTCATAGAAAATCTGGTTCCCTTAATTTTACATTCTCAGACCATTGAAAATTATTATGCCCCAAGCAAAAAATCGACAGTTCCTGGATTTTGAAAAACCGATCAAAGAATTATTTGACGAGATCGAAAAGCTTAAACAGACTGCCGAAAAGACTAAGGTAGACCTCAGCGATTCCATAAAAAAACTGGAAGACCAGGTCATTGAGAAGCGCCGGGAGATCACGACGCACCTCACTGCCTGGCAGAAAGTGCAGCTCAGCCGTCACCCGGATCGCCCGTATACGATGAAATATATCGAGAAGATGTGCACCAATTTCGTGGAGCTGTTTGGCGACCGGAATGTGCGGGACGATAAGGCGATGGTGGGAGGTTTTGCCCAACTGGATGGACAGACGGTGATGATGATCGGGCAGCAAAAGGGAACGAATACAAAAATGCGGCAGATGAGGAACTTCGGGATGGCCAATCCGGAAGGGTACAGGAAGGCGCTGCGGCTGATGAAACTGGCGGAGAAATTCAACAAGCCTATTATCACCCTCATCGATACGCCGGGCGCCTATCCGGGTATGGAAGCGGAAGAGCGGGGACAAGGGGAGGCAATTGCCCGTAATATATATGAAATGATCCGTCTGCAGGTGCCGGTGATCTGCGTGGTCATCGGGGAAGGCGCTTCGGGTGGGGCCCTGGGCATCGGGGTAGGGGACAAGGTGTTTATGCTGGAAAATTCCTGGTATACGGTGATCAGCCCCGAGAACTGCAGCTCTATCCTCTGGCGCAGCTGGGATCAAAAGGAAAAAGCGGCGGAGGAACTACGGCTGACGCCTGACCACATGTATAATTTTGGTCTTATCGACGATATCGTTCAGGAGCCGCTGGGCGGCGCTCACTGGGATTATAATGAGGCGGCAGCGCTGCTGAAGCCCAAGCTTATAGAAACCCTGCAGGAGCTGCGTCAACACACGCCTGAGCAGCGGATTGAGAACAGAATAAAGAAATACGGTAAGATGGGCTTCTGGGACGAAGTGCCGGCCTGACCAGAAGAACCCCTTACAGCCAGCCGGCGGCGCCCGGAGTCATATCCCTAAAGGGTACCGGGTATCAGGATGTAGTCCTGCAACCTCCGGATGGAGACCAGGCGAACAGAAACCCTGATCTTTCATCTATAACCATCTTACATACTTTTAAACAACATATTGAAATGTCTCTTCGTCAACAGCTCCGTGGAACCGGAGTAGCACTGGTTACCCCTTTTCAAGCTGATCTCTCCATCGATTATACCGCCTTTGGGAAAGTGATCGAGCACGTCATCACAGGTGGTGTGGAATATGTGGTCGTCCTTGGCACCACTGGTGAAACGCCTACCCTCAATAAAGAAGAAAAAATAGCCCTGGCCAACTTTACCTACGAAAAGACGGCAGGCCGGGTGCCGGTCGTCGTCGGTATCGGCGGCAATAATACGGCAGAGCTCGTGGATGAGCTGAAGTCCTTCCCCCTCGACAAGGCGGCAGCGGTGCTCAGCGCCAGCCCTTATTACAGCAAACCTTCACAGGAAGGGCTTTTTCAACATTATAAAGCCCTGGCCCAGGTAAGCCCCAAGCCTATTCTCCTTTATAATGTGCCGGGCAGAACGGGCCGGAACCTCAATGCCGCTACCACGGTCAGGCTGGCCAGGGAAGTAAAAAATATTGCGGGTATCAAGGAAGCCAGCGGGGATATGGCCCAGGTGATGGAGATCCTGCGGGATAAGCCGGAGGATTTCCTGGTCGTCAGCGGTGACGATGCCCTGACTTTGCCCCAGATAGCCTGCGGAATGGAAGGGATCATCAGTGTGGCAGCCAATAGCTTTCCCCGGCAGTTCACAGACATGGTGAGGCTTTGTCTGAAAGGGGAC
>DASZVM010000815.1:0-6047 GCA_035547295.1 Puia sp.
AAAGATGAGTGGCATCCAGGATGATGTTCAGCCTTTCCATGACCCGCAGCAGCTCCTTCCCTTCTTCATTGAGCCCTCCGGCGGCATCCGTACCATTGGCATAACGCCCGGGGCCATAATGAGCAGGCCCCAATGCCCTCAGACCATATTCATATGCTTCCTCCAGGTGTCCCGGCGTAATGATGCTGTCGGCCCCCTCGAGACTGAGGATATAGCCGATAGGCTTCACCCGCCCCGTACCTGTCTCATCCTGCCATAAGGCAATATGCTTTTCCAGGGCAGCGGCATCTTTTATCATCGTCATTTCCCCGGCTTCTTCCATGGCTTTGTACCAGGCCAGCTGCCCCTGTGTCTGCGCCCATGCCTGCCAGTGAGAATGCCAGCCGGGCAAAGGATTGCCCGGCGCAACATAACGGGCTATTTGCGTAGCCACTACCAGGCCGATGTTGCCCCTGCGCAGCTCAGGCAGCGATACAGTCCCCTTCCCCCTGTCCGGCTTGTCGGAAAGGCCGTTTTCTCTTTCTCTTATTGCCTGCACGGGAAGACGAAGGTCCCTGTTCCACTCCATGGCGTTCATGCTCAGGTCCAGGTGGGCATCGATAATAAACATATAAGTTTGTATTCTTTCACCTGGTGATACCGCAGGTGGTCATTATAAATAACCCTTCCTCCTTACCGGATGATCCGGCCGGTGGGGCCGTTGTTAATGAATTGTTCCAGCTCTGCCTTGCTCACCAGCGCCCAATCCCCTGCAATACTTTGCTTAAGGGCGCCGCAGGCAATGGCAAGATCGATGATCTGCTGAGGCTCCGCCTCCGTCATCAACCCATAAAGCATCCCCCCTGTAAAAGCATCCCCGCTGCCGATCTGATCGGTAACGTACGGCAGCTCATGCCGGGGAGAAAAATAATAAGCGCCTTTGTATAAAAGGGCGCCGGAATAGATATGCTGGATCCCCTGCGTCTTGCGAAAGCTCATGGCCAGGACCTCCAGCTGCGGCAGCCGCTCTTGCAGCACCTTGCTGCACTGTATGAACCTTTCCTCCAGACTGGCCGAAGGGTCGGTCTGCACGCCAAAATATACGGCCGCCGAATCCAGGTCCGCTACGGCCACTTTTGTGTATTGCAGCAGAGCGGGCATCACCTCACGGGGATGCTTACCGTACTTCCACAAGGTAGCCCTGTAATTAAAATCCGTAGATATCAGTATTCCCCGTTTACGGGCCGTATCCAGCGCCTCCACGCAAACCTCGGCAGCCCCCGGAGAGACGGCCGCCGATATGCCCGACCAGTGAAAATAACGGATACCTTCCAGGCTGCTATTCCAATCTATCATGCCCGGCTCCAGCCGGGCATAGGAAGATCCGTCGCGGTCATAGATCACACGGGTGCTGCGGATGCCATTCCCCTGCTCGGTAAAATAAACTCCCATCTTTTCGCCTCCATAGACGATATGGGATGCATCCACCCCCTGCCCCTTCAGGTCCTGGATACCGGCCCGTGCGATGTCATTATCCGGCAGCCGGGTGATATAACGTACAGGGACCCCCAGACGGGACAGCATGACACAGGTGTTTGCTTCAGCGCCCGCATAATATGCCTGATACGACCCACCCTGCAAAAAACGCCGGCCTTCCATACAATGAAGCCGGAGCATGAACTCGCCGAATGCAGCTAATAAAGGTTTACCAGGAGAAGGCTGTTGCAGCATATCATTTGCGTTTTATTCCGGCTCAAATATAGCTTCATTCCAATTCAAATACAGCTTCAATTTCAACAGGAATATTATCCGGCAGCGAACCAAATCCGACAGCGCTGCGAACCCCTACCCCATTCTCATCACCCCAGACCTCGGCAAAAAGCTCACTGCAACCGTTGATCACATAAGGATGACGTTCGAACTCCGGTGTGCAGTTCACCATGCCAAAGACCTTTATCACCCTTTTGATCCTGCTGAACGCTCCGATATAGGTGCGGATAGTGGACAACATGGCAAGTCCCACCTGACGGGCAGCCATTTTTCCTTGCTCGATATCCAGCTCTTTGCCGATACGGCCGATGATGAGCGATCTGTCGTCTTGCACCGGTCCGTGCCCGGACAGATACAGATACTTGCCTTCTATCAGGCAAGGCTTGTATACTCCTTTGGGACTGGGGGCCGGAGGTAAGCTGAGCGCCATGCGTACGAATTGTTCTTCTGCATTGTTGATCTTCATATAATATACATTGTAGTGTTGTCATTTATCCCACCAGACATGAGTTATCAGGTCGTCTGCCCCGGTTATAATAATGTATCATTTTTCCCGGAAGTTGAAAAAATTTTTGCAAATATTTTGCAACAAGAACTCCCTTTGGCAGGATATTAACCTATAGTTCCCCGATTTTAGCCAACCCTTTTCCGAACAGACTTTACATTATTGCCCAAAACCCGTATTATTGCAGATCGGAAACACGGTGAATAGAAACCTGTTTGCAAATACTGCAAAAAATCATCATGCCATCAAAGATCAAAGCGAATGGAGCGGTGGGTGTACCCCTGCCGAAAAAAGAGCGGAAGATGCTGATCCTCAAACAAGTCAATATACATACCAGGCTCATGTTCAACGACCTGGTCAATCTGATCGATGTTTCCGAGGATACCATCCGCCGCGACGTCAACGAGTTGGCGGAAGAAGGACAGGTGATCCGGATCAAGGGAGGCGTTATGTCGGCAGCTTATCACATCGGGCACGATTCCGAAACCTATGCCCAATCGAATAAATTGATCATTGCGGAAAAAGCCATTGAGTTATTACGGGATGACATGATCGTCCTTATTGGCGGAGGCACTACGATACGGGAATTCATCAAACGCATTCCCGGGAAGCTGCGGGCCACCTTTATCACCGTGAATGTGCTTACGGCCGTGGAGCTGCTGGACAAACCCATGATCAAGACCATTATGATCGGAGGACAGATATCCGCCTACAGCCAGATGACCGTCAGCGGAGAGGTCTTCGAATACCTGGCGGGTATCAAGGCGGACCTCTGCATCCTCGGCACCAATGCCATCGACTATGCCAACGGATTGACAGATTCCGACTGGGAAACCATACAGGTGAAAAAAGCGATGATCAAGGCAGCAGAGAAAGTAGCGATCCTGGCCATTTCTGAAAAGCTGAACTCATCCATGCAGATGAAGATCGCAGATATCGACGAGATCCATTACCTTATCAGCGAGTTGCCGCCCGACAGTGCAGATCTGCAGGCCTACAGATCGAAAAATCTCGCCATTCTTTAACCCCTTCCCTCTTACAGGATGGTGCATGACGGTTCAGCGATTATATTTGCTGATCTAACACAGCGCCATGAACAGATCAATTGCTTGCATCTTCGCAACCTTTCAGCTTTTTTGTCTCTCATCCATCGCACAGGTGAAAGTAGGCCATCTGCTTACGGAGAACCTGGCAGACCCCATCGGGCTGGATATCCCCCAACCCCGTTTCAGCTGGCAGCTGACAGCCCCGGATAGAGGGTTGCAGCAGACGGCCTATGAGATAAAGGTCGGCACACAGGCCGGCGGCGGGGGCGAAGTATGGAGCTCCGGCAAAATAAATTCCGATCGATCCTTATGGGTGCCCTATGCAGGAAAAGCCCTGCAATCCGGCACACGCTATTTCTGGCGGGTACGTATATGGGATAATAAGGGACGCACCTCGGGATGGAGCACGCCTGCTTACTTTCAGACAGCCCTTTTTGCGCCACAGCAGGAATACACGGCAAAGTGGATAAGCCCCGGGTTTGATGAGGCGGCATCCCGTCCCAGCCCCCTGTTCAGAAAAGAATTTACCGCCAGGGGACAGATACAGTCTGCGACAGCCTACATTACGGCCCATGGACTATATGAGGCGCAGCTGAATGGCCATCGCATCGGGGAAGGCTGCTTGCAGCCGGGATGGACGTCCTATCATAAGCGTCTCCAATACCAGACCTATGATGTCACCAACCTCCTGCACAGCGGCCAAAATGCGCTGGGCGTAACCCTGGCCAGCGGCTGGTACAGGGGATTCATAGGTTTCAGCGGACAAAAGGATTTTTATGGCAAGGATATTTCCCTGCTCCTGCAGCTGGTGATAAGATATAAGGACGGCACTACGGCAACGGTCATCTCGGACGAAAGCTGGAAATCATCCACGGCTGAGATAAAGTCTGCGGAGATCTACAACGGAGAGGCCATCGATGCCCGGGACGAAAAGACGGGATGGGCCCTGCCGGGCTATGACGACAAAGATTGGAGCGGCGTCCGCATAGCTTCTTTTCCCATGAATAACCTTGTGGCCACCTATAATGAGCCCGTGAAAAAACAGGAGGTCTTTCATCCGCAGCATATCTTTACCAGCCCTGCGGGCGAGCAGCTGGTGGACTTCGGTCAGAACCTGGTCGGTCACATAGTCCTCCGGGTCAGCGGCAAGGCCGGCGATCGTATCATCGTCTCGCACGCAGAGGTGCTGGACAAAGCGGGTAATTTTTACACGGAAAATCTTCGCAGCGCCAAAGCCAGCGATACCTTCATATTAAAGGGCGGGGAAAAGGAGAGCTTCGAACCCCGGTTTACATTCCACGGGTTCCGTTATATACGCATCGAAGGCTATCCCGGCAAAATAAGCCCGGATGACCTGCAGGCAGTGGCATTGTATTCGGATATGCCCAGGACAGGCGATTTTCATTGCTCGAATGCGCTGATCAACCAGCTTCAGCACAATATCCAATGGGGCCAGCGGGGCAATTTCCTGGATGTACCCACCGACTGCCCCCAACGGGACGAACGGCTGGGATGGACAGGAGACGCACAGGTGTTCTCCAGGACGGCGGCTTACAATATGGGTGTGCATAACTTCTTTTCCAAATGGCTGAAAGACGTAGCGGCGGATCAATCCCCCGCAGGCGCAATACCGTTTGTCATTCCCAACGTCCTGGGCAGCGGAGCCAGCGCGGGATGGGCGGATGTAGGCACCATCATCCCCTGGAACATGTACCTGGCATATGGAGATCGCCGGATCCTGGAAGATCAATATCCCAGCATGAAAGCCTGGGTGGAATATATACACACGCAAAGCAGGAACGATCTCTGGAACACGGGCTTCCATTTCGGGGACTGGTTATTTTACAGACCCTTCGACGATAATGACGGACGCGCTGCCGTCACGGACAAATATCTTATTGCCCAGTGCTTTTATGCACACAGCACCCAGCTGCTGATCAATGCCGCAAAAGTGCTGGACAAAAAAGAGGAGGCCGCCGCTTATGAGCAGCTCCTGAAAAGGATCAAGGCCGCTTTTGTAAGGGAATATATGACTGCCAACGGAAGACTGGTCTCCGGTACCCAAACAGCCTACGTGCTCGCATTGCAATTCGATATGCTGCCGGACTCGTTGCAGACCCAGGCTGCCAAAAGACTGGCCGATAACGTAAAGGATTATGGCTATCACCTGACCACAGGTTTTCTGGGTACCCCCTATCTCTGCCATGTACTGAGCCGCTGGGGCTATACGGACATCGCCTACCGGCTGCTCATGCAGGAAACCTATCCCTCCTGGCTCTACCCGGTGAAGATGGGGGCCACCACCATATGGGAAAGATGGGACGGCATACGGCCGGACAGCACTTTCCAGACCCCCGGCATGAATTCCTTTAACCATTACTCCTACGGCGCCATCGGCGACTGGATGTATCGCACCGTGGCCGGAGTGGATACCTACGAGGACGGCGTGGGCTACAAGCACAGCAGGATCTATCCTCATCCCGGCGGGGGGCTGACCGAAGCCGAGGCCAGGCTGGCGACAGGCTACGGCGAGCTGACCGCTCACTGGCGGAAAGAAAAGGATTCCTTACTGCTGGATATCACCATACCCGCCAATACCAGCTCTACCGTCTATATTCCCGCACCCGAAGGCGGACTGGTGACGGAAGGGGGGCACCTCCTGCGGGATGTAAAGGATGTCCAGGTGGCCGGCGTAGGCAGAGGCTATCTCATGCTGAACCTGGGGTCCGGGAATTATCGCTTTGCAG
>DASZVM010000816.1:0-3450 GCA_035547295.1 Puia sp.
TGTGGATCAAGCGTATCCCTGAGCTTTGGAAGAAGGTGATGCAAGGCTAGGGCTGAGCACAGCGAAGCCGCCCGAAGGGCCATCATTGGCCCCGCCAGATGCCGTAGGCATCGGTTGAGTAGTCGTGAGTTTGAAATGAAGTAGTAAGCTGAAGGGAATCATTCCGGATTATAATCATACGGCAACGTCTCCGCCAGTTTTTTCCAGGCCCAGTAACCCATATTGGTCACGTCCGGCTGATCGTAGAAATACCCGTTTTCTTCGATGACAAAACCGTTGAGGATATCCACGGCTGATATCTCCACCTTGGTATTGAGGGGGAATTTATGTTCCTGCAGGTATTTTTTATTGGGCAGCTGGTTGGTATAGCTCACCCGAAGGCGACCGGTGAGGCTGATCACCACATCCCCGCTGTCCACGGAATAGATCTTTCCATCGTACGGATCTGAAACGGTGGTCCACTTACCTTTATCGATGCTGTCGGGTATTTCCAGGATATATCCCTCGTCGGCCAGGGTGCTGTCGTACCAGCTGCGGACAAAATGAAGACGGGAGCCGGCATAGGTATAATCCCTGTTGTCCTTCCAGGTCTGCTGTTGTTCAGGCGTTCCCCGCAGCTCTTCAAAGAGCGGATAGCCGGCATAAGTGCTGACATTCGTATTGTATTCGTACACGAAGGAATCCAGCTGGAATTTGATCTTATAGCCCAGCGCATTGTTCGTAATGATAAGGGCGTCCTTTGCTTTTACCCGGAGCTTGTTCCTTTTTTTATAGAAATAGAATTTCAGGGCATCCTTATTCTCCAGGGTACACTGGGATGCATTGGGCGTGGTGCCGATGAAATTATCCAGGAAGAACTGCCCATATTTATTCCAGCCGTCCTCTACCTCTGCGCTGCCGGTGACCACCGCTTCTCCCAGGCTCTTATCTTCCTCTTTCATTTCGATGACAAGGGAATCCTTATCCTTCGTATCCTTATTGATGCGGATGTTTCGTGTCTCGTAGCCTGTATAGGATACGATGAGATCATATCCCCCGCTGGCCAGCCGCATAAAGAAGGCGCCGTCATTCTTCGACAACGTCCCTATCGTGGTGTTCTGACAGAATACGCTGGCCCCGGCGAGGACCTGCCCGGACTTTACGTCTATTACCTTACCGGCAATGGTAAAGGTCTTTTCCTGTGAATAGAGGGATAAAGAAAGAAAAAAAGGGCGCTGCAAAGGGCGGACCTCAGGAAATACATATTCATGGATATCGTTTTTCTCCCTACAAGATAGGGCGCTTATGCGGAATTTGAAAGATATTCACCACAAGCTTTGCGGATGGTTTCTTCGAGGGGGGTAAAACGGAAGCCGGGCAGCTGCTGTAGTATCTTGCTGTTGTCAAAGAAGGTTTTGCTCTGCGCTACGCGGGCGCTTTCCCGGGTCAGCAGGGGACGCCGGCCGGAGAACAATGACCTTATCTTTTCCAGCCGCCAGGCGATGCTGCCGAGAAAGGGGGTAGCCTCCCGGTGAGGATGCTTTTTCCCAAATGCGGTGGCAATGCTATTGAACAGCTGTCTGAAGGACCAGTTGTCCCCGCTGAGGATAAAACGTTGTCCCGTGACATCGCTTTCCAGCAAGGCGACGATGGCATCCGCCACGTCCGTGACGTCCACGAATCCGTTGACGCCATTGCTGTACCAGGGGAATTCCCTGTACGCATTCCTGAAGATGGCGCAGCTGGAGGTATTCCAATCGCCATAACCCAGGATCGTGCTGGGATTTACGATGACGGCGGAGAGCCCTTCCCCCATGCCTCTCCAGACTTCCAGCTCGCCATAGAATTTGCTGATGCCGTAAGTCGTTTGGTTCTTATTGCTTTCCCATTTCTTTTCTTCCGTCACTGTTTCGCCTTTCCTCGTACGGCCCAGGGCTGCTACGGAACTAACGTGTACCAGGCGCCTGATGCCTCGTTCGATGGCTATGTTCACGACATTGGCAGTCCCTTCGATGTTGGTGGTAAAAAGTTCATGTTTATCGCTGCCGGCAAAAGAAACTTTTGCGGCGGCATGAATGACGGCATCGACCCCTTCCATGGCTTCTTCGAGGCTGGAAGTATCCATGATATCACCTGGAACCCATTCCACTTTTTCCAGGATGGAAGGAGTGATATAAAAGGGTTGTTTATCGCTGCGGCGGATAGCCCGGACAGCATAACCTTTTTCAACCAGCTCCCTGAGAATATAAGCTCCGAGAAAGCCGGTGCCGCCTGTGACGAGTACCGTTCCCCTGCCCGGAGAGTTGAACGTAATGGGATCCATAGATCAGTGAAGATAGGTATAATATCCTTTTCCAGTCTTTCGCCCCAGCTCGCCGTCCTTTACTTTCTTTTCCTGGATAGGGGAAGGCTGCAGCCGGGAAGGTTTGTCCATCGCTTCATAGACGGAGCAGCTCACGGCATAGTTGATATCGTTGCCGATGAGGTCCATCAGCCGGAAGGGACCCATTTTAAAACCTGTGGCTTCCATCACGTCGTCGACGGTGTCGAAGCCGGCGATCCCTTCCTCCACGAGCCGCAGGGCCTCCAGGTAATAGGGTCTTGCGACATGATTGACGATAAAGCCGGGCGCATCCTTGCAGAGGACGGGGGTCTTTCCCATTTTTTTTGCGATATCGAGAAGGGTTTGTATGGTGCTGTCATCTGTATGACGGGAACGTACTACTTCCACCAGCCGCATGAGGGGAGCGGGATTAAAGAAATGCAGACCGGCGAATTTCTCCGGATGAGGGAGCTGTTCTGAAAGGGCGGTAATGGACAGGGAAGAGGTGTTGGAGGCGAATATGGTCTGGTCGTTGTTGTATGCGGCCAGCCGGCGGAAAAGGTCCAGCTTGGCCTCTTGTTTTTCCACGATGGCCTCGATGATGAGGTCTGCACGGCACTCTTTTATGTCTTCGGCGAGGACGAGCCGTCCGAGGATCTCCTGCTGTTCTTCCGGAGTGATGCGTCCTTTTTCGCGCAGGCTTTTCAGGTTCTTTTCGATGGCGGTCTTTCCTTTTTGCAGGACTTCGGCATTGACATCGAAAAGCACTGTCTTAAAGCCTCCGGCAGCAGCTGTCTGGGCAATACCGCTGCCCATGGTCCCTGCTCCGCAAATACAGATGGTGTGGATCATGTTTGCCAGATTTACACCGCTCCGGTGAACTGCCGAAGGAATCGTACGTCATTTTGCGAGTAGAGGCGCAGATCGTTGACCCTGTATTTGAGCTGGCATATCCTTTCGATACCCATGCCGAAAGCAAACCCTGTATATTTATTGGGGTCGATGCCAAAATTCTCCAGCATTTTGGGGTGTACCATACCGCTGCCCAGGATCTCCACCCAGCCGGTGTGCTTACAGACATTGCACCCGGCGCCTCCGCAGATGCGGCAGTTGATGTCCATTTCCGCGCTGGGCTCGGTAAAGGGGAA
>DASZVM010000817.1:0-2969 GCA_035547295.1 Puia sp.
AAAGCATGGACGTGGCACGCAGCTACCAGTCCGGCGGAGGAAAAGGCCTGCTGGGCATCCATCTGGAAGGACCGTATATCAATCCCGTAAAGAAAGGAGCACACATCGAGAAATTTATAAAAAAGCCCACCGTACAGGAGATCCACCGACTGCTGGAAAAAGGGAAAGGCATTTTTAAAATGATGACCCTTGCACCCGAACAATGCGACAGGGAATGCATCGAGCTGCTGCTGAAGAACGACATCATCGTCTCCGCCGGTCACAGCAATGCACGGTACGGTGAAGCGATCGATGGCTTCTACCAGGGCATCCCCGCGGCAACCCATCTGTTCAATGCCATGTCCCCGCTGCAAAGCAGGGAGCCCGGTATGGTCGGCGCCATCTATGACAACCCCGATGTACGCAGCAGCATCGTTTGCGACGGTATTCACGTGGATTTTGCCGCCGTACGCATCAGCAAGAAGATCATGGGCGATCGTCTTTTCTTTATAACGGATGCCGTCACCGAAGTTCAGTACGGAGAATATGTACATGTCCTCAAAGGCGATCGCTATACGCTGCCCGACGGTACGCTCTCAGGCTCTGCCCTTACCATGCTGCAGGCCGTGAAGAACGGAGTGGAAAAAGCAGGCATCCCCCTGCCGGAAGCGCTGCGCATGGCCTCTCTTTATCCGGCTGCCGTCGCAGGATTGGAAAAGAAATGGGGCAGTATCCAAAAAGGGGCGCAAGCCGATCTCATTCTTCTGGACGAGCAGCTGAACCTGTTGCAGGTCATCATTGAAGGAGAAGCATAAACACAAAACAGCGTCCTACATCCCCTTTCCGTCCGACAGCGATTGTATCTTCGAAAAAAGATAGCTCTCCGAGCCGGGCTCGAATCCGGATTGCTGATAAACGACCTCTCCCTTATTGACGATCATCGACTGAGGGACGCTTGTAAAATGGAACGCATGCTGTAAACCCCCGTCCACATCCGCATATGCCGCAAAGGTCCAGTCGTTCTGCAAAACCGTGTTCCGCATATGGTTCAGCTGCGTGCCCTCATCCACGCAGATGGCCAGCAGCGTAAAGTTCAGCGGCTGTTTCAATTTGGCGTATCGCTGATTGATAGCGTTCAGCTCGCTGATGGAAGATTCGGAGGTGATGGACCAGAAGCACACTATCACCAGCGGCGACTGGCTCGTCAGGGAAGCATAGCTGACCATTTTCCCTTTCACATTCCTCAGCTGCACCGAATCCAGGGGAGCCTGCGCCCGGACGCCCGCCAGAAGGCCGAGGAAAAAAAAGCCCCAAAGACAGGATATCTTGTACATAAACCTATTTTTTACCCGTCGTGATATGCAGCTGTATCAACTCCCGTGCCTTGGCCGTCTTAAAATCCAGCCCCCTCGAAATGGCATCGCTGGTTGGAAGCGCCGCAACATCCGGCAAAACGCCATGACCATCTTTGTCCCTGTTCTTGTCCACTACCAGGCGGAACCTTGGCAGACGGAATCGGAGTCCCGTTCCGGGAAGGGTCACATTCGGGATCATCCAGGCCGTATTGCCGTAGTAGCCGCCCCCCGTCTCCTCACCTACGATGGTGACATTCTTCTGGCCTTTTAATGCGCCGGCAAAAAGACAGGTGGCTGAAAAGGAATTACCTCCCGTCAGGATATACACCTGCCCGTTGAAATGATGTTTTCGGAATGGACTAAAAACATGACGCTCAAAATATCCGAAATGATATTTGCCGTCACTGCGACGGCTGCTGACCACATTCATCAGCATCCGGTATAAAAAGCTGTTCTCGATGTATTTGTCGTATTTGCTGTGACGACGGAGGGCATAGAGCGAATCCGCCACCCTGAAATCCTTATCGATCAGGTACCGGGTAAGACGGGTGGAGTTCGTCGCATCGCCGCCGCCATTGATCCGCACGTCGATCACCAGGTTCTGCACATGCTTTTCGGACAACGTACGAAATGACCTGCGGAAAAATCGACGCAGATGATTCCCATGCTCAAAGGTGTTCAGGGCCATAAAACCCGTGGTATTTGTGCTGTCTATTTGCAGGTTGCGGGTAAGGAACTCCTCCCGTTGCTTCCGCTCTTTCCTGCGGGGTTCCCTGGCCAGACCAGGTCGTCTGACGCCATCAGGCGCACGCAGCGGCCTGGTTCTCCGTAAGGTGTCCGCCCGGGGATCATATCGTGCGATCACCGTTTGCCGCGGCTGCCTGGCCGTATCCAGGTACGTGATATGATAGGCCGAAGTATCGCCGATGACCTGCTTATACCACCAGGAGAAATTGAGACCCGTGCTCAGGTATTGGTATCTGCCGGTGAGATTGTATCCGTCGGACACGACATATTGGAGCAAGGTGTCTGTCAGCTGCGACGCGCTCCGTCCGTTGATGCTTTGGATGATCACACCCCGCTTCAGGATGGAATCCCTCCGGTTCAGGTTGGCCGACACGACCATGGTGTCCTTCCAGCATTTCAGGATCAAAGGGAATTGCGGCAGCTTGGCCGTATCCAGGTAATGGCTGTATGCCTTGGAGGCACGGACAGAAGTATGACCGCAGTCCACTTTCGCGATCACATAGCTGAGAAGGGTCCTGAATTGGGGCTCCGTCATGGAGTCTGTAATAGCGGCGAGACCTCTGTCGAAATAAAGGTTCATGCTGTCCCTGGGAGTATACCAGTATAGGCTGGGATGCATTTCTTCCAGGATGTACCGGAATACCCGATAGTCGTTCCGCAGGACAGCAGGAGCATATTTTCTGCCTGGATCAAACGCCCGCTTCGTCGTCCCGCAGGAAACGATCAGCACGGATAAACAAAATAAAAGATAGTACAGGCGTTTAATCATGGCATCAGCTTATTTCCCGGCAAAAGCATTCCACCCCTGCGCGGTAATATCAAACGTATTACCCCCCTTGGTAATTATCTTACTCCCCTTCTCCTGCTCGGTCATATAGCCAATAACAC
>DASZVM010000818.1:0-5017 GCA_035547295.1 Puia sp.
TGGTACAGTCCAGCTATCGGCATAAAAAGCAATCCGGAGGCGCCGGCCAGTTCGGCGAAGTATACATGCAGGTGGAACCGTGGTACGAAGGCATGCCCGACCCCAAAGGACTTTCCGTACGGGGAAGAGAAGAGTATGCCCTGGAGTGGGGCGGCAAGCTTGTCTTCCTCAACTGCATCGTCGGCGGGGCCATCGACCAGCGATTCCTCCCTTCCATACTGAAAGGCGTCATGGAGAAAATGCAGGAAGGTCCCCTGACAGGCTCGTACGTGCGGGATGTGCGGGTGATCGTTTACGATGGAAAGATGCATCCCGTAGATTCCAATGACATCTCTTTCAAAATAGCCGGGCTGATGGCCTTCAAACAGGCTTTCCAGCAGGCCGACCCGCAGATACTGGAACCTATCTATACCCTGACGGTACTTTGTCCTGATGATCAGACGGGAGGCATCATCAGCGACCTGCAGACCCGGCGCGCCATCATCGAAGGCATGGACGCGGAAGGACATTTCACCAAGATCATCGCCCGGGTACCGCTGTCCGAAATGCACGATTATTCATCCTCCCTGCGAAGCCTCACCCAGGGCAGGGCCAAATTCAGGTTGCAATTCCTGGAATATGCGCCTGTACCTTTCGATCTGCAGCGGAAGCTTATCGACGACTATAACAAGGTGGCGACACACCATCATCAGGAGGTTTAGGGAGATTGTCCTATCTTAGGCCCCTAAACACCCATGCATGGACGTAAAAATAGAAGATAGCTGGAAAGAGGTGCTGAAACATGAGTTTGAAAAGCCTTATTTCCTCCAGATCGCCACGCATCTCAAATCTGAAAAAATGTCCGGAAAGACCATCTACCCTCCGGGCAGTCTTATCTTCAACGCCTTTAACACTACCCCTTTTAACAACCTGAAGGTCGTTCTTTTGGGTCAGGACCCGTACCATGGCCCCGGACAGGCACACGGACTAAGCTTCTCCGTCCAGAAAGGCATCCCGCCGCCCCCTTCCCTTATCAATATTTTCAAGGAGCTGAAAAGCGATCTCGACATACCCATCCCGAACCACGGCAACCTGACCCATTGGGCCGAACAGGGTGTGATGCTGCTGAACGCATCCCTCACCGTCAGGGCCAATGAGCCGATGAGCCACGCGGGCATCGGCTGGGCCGAATTCACCAATGCCGTCATCGAAAAGATCTCCGCATTAAAGGAACACTGCGTTTTTTTGTTATGGGGAAAATTCGCACAGGAAAAACAAAACCTCGTGGATGAGACACGCCACCTCGTGCTAAAAGCAGCCCACCCCTCCCCCTTCTCCGCGGATAAAGGTTTCTTCGGCTGCAAACATTTTTCAAAAGCCAACGCCTGGCTTGAAAGCAAAGGCATTACTCCCATCGACTGGAAGCTGCAAAACATATGACTGTAAAAGATCGACAGAACCAACTTTCAGCAGAAGGCCGTATCCGGCGATCCGGCCCCGGCGACTTCATCTGGAGCCTCTGGGCCGTTTGGGTGATCATTATTTTCGTCGTCACCATGCTATTGTTCCTCATTCCCTTTTTGCTCTTCTGCTATTTCAGGTCTGACCCGCAAAAGACCCGCTCATTCATCCGTCTCTCGCGGGTATGGATGAACGTTTTTCTGCCATTGTCCGGTTGTCCGCTGCGGGTAAAGGGGAAAGAGCAGTTCCGCAAAGACGAGACCTATATCGTCGTATGCAATCACAACTCGCTGGTTGACGTGCCGGTCTCCACGCCCTTCATACCCGGCGGCAATAAGACCATCGCCAAGACAGAGATGGCTAAGATCCCCATTTTCGGCATGATCTATCGCACGGGCAGCGTCCTGGTGGACCGCAAGGATGAGAACAGCAGAAGGGAAAGCTTTACAAAAATGAAAGAGGTGCTGGATATGGGTCTCCACATGTGTCTCTACCCCGAAGGCACCCGTAATAAGACGGATCAACCTTTAAAGGAATTCCACAATGGCGCCTTCCGTCTGGCCCTCCAGACCGGCAGACCCATCATCCCCGCCATTATCTTCAATACCCGCAAGATCATGCCTGCCGGCAAGAGCTTTTATTTCCGTCCTCACCGGCTGGCCATGCATTTCCTGCAGCCGGTTGCTCCCGCACCGGACGATACTGCGGAGACCCTGAAAAAAAAGGTCTTCGACATCATGTGGGAGTATTACATGCGTAATGCCTACTGATTATAGAAATACTTGGTCCTGTTGATCTTCAGGTCCTGGAGGATGCCTGACTTGGGGCTGATAGTGAAATTGAAGAAATGGCTGTAACCCACCGGTGTGACATTTATCGACATCTGCCAGCAGTGCATATCCCGTGAAATGGACATGGTCAGCGATTGCATCTTCGCATACTTGACATCGTAATACCCGTTGAGCCCTATCTTCCATTTTTCAGTGAGGTTAAAGTCCCCGCTGTAGTTGATGGAGGATGATACGATCGTCTGAAAGCCGGTATAGTCCGGTTTTGGCGCCGTGGAAAAGTTCAGCGCAAATGAGAGGTTCAATGACCAGGGTATGTTGAAATCCGCAAATTGCGCCGGGTTCTGACGGATATAGTTCAGCTGGGCCTGTTGTTCCTCCATGGTCATGGGGACCTGGTCCTTTTCAAACGACTCCTTATCTTTTTCTAATTTCTCGTCTTTCGGCTTGCTTTTAAAGCTGGTGGAAATAGCCAGGTTGCCGCCTGTGATCCGGCCCAGGCTCCGGCGGCCGTTTTGCCAGGCATAGACCTTGGTATCCCTACCCGTAGAATCCGGAACATAGGGATCCAGGGTAGCCCCGCCCGTGATATTTATCTTCTGGGCCAGCGTACTGCGGAAATAAAAAGTGATCTGCGACAGCTTCATACTGTCGGCCAGGTAGTTATAGCTGCCGTTAAACCCGATGCCATCGATGATGGTGGTTTTTTTGACGCCGCCGTCCGAAGTGTCCTTTTTCGAACGGGTCTTTATTTCAAAATGGTTATCCAGACCAAATGAGATGCCCCCAAAGACGCCCTCCCCGAACGGGCCGTAGGTGGCCCCTTCAAAAAAGGAGACACGTTGCTGGCCGGGCACGCGATGCAAGGTATCCGTCCATGGCGTATACAGCGTATAATAAGCACCGCTTGCCAGGTCCGGCTTATAGCTGAGGCTGAACGTAGGCCGGATGACATGCCGGATACCCATCAGCCGGCTGTTCTTCCCAAAATGCTGGAAGGTACCAAAGATGGCGGTAGCCAGGCTGAGGCTGAAGGACACATCCTCCATGGAATAGATGCCTTTCTGTATCCCAAGCGTATCCACTCTATTCTTGATGATATTATATCGCCTTAGCAGCTTCCGCGAAAAGATCCTGTTCGAAAAGCTCATCCCCGGCGTGATCTGGACAGGCCCTTTCAACGGTAAGGCAAGACTGATGGGTACGCTGTTCTGGGCGCCCCATTGGAAGGTATCGATGATCTTTTTGAAATTGGCGGCTGAATCATAGAAGTTAGCCCCGCCCGAGATATTGGTGGTGAGTCCGATACCCAGCTTTTCATACCATTTCGGGGTACCTACGAAATCCTTTTGCTGCAGGGGGTAGATCGTAGGGGCCGTAAAAGCCAGGTTGGGCAGGCTCACCTGGATCAGACGGGTCTGGTTGTTCTGGCTGTGGGTAGCGCCAACCGTAAGGTTATACTTTCCGTCCCATGTCTTGGAATAAGTGATGGAAGACCCCAGTTGGTTGTTATAGTTGGCCGTGGGATTATTCGGGACATAGGAATTGTACTTGGTGGACATGACATTGACGTTGGCGGAAAAATTGGTCCCCGGCCGTGCCTTGGCATCCACGGTATGACCCCAGTTGAGGCTCCAGGTCCTGCCTGTCGTGTATTCATCCTTGCCGGAAGAGGTCAAGAGCCGCGTGTTCTGCAAGGCAAAATTCAGTTGACCACTGTACCTGTACCGTTTTCGGTAGGTAGGCGTGACATAGA
Source organism: Puia sp. (assembly GCA_035547295.1). GTDB lineage: Bacteria > Bacteroidota > Bacteroidia > Chitinophagales > Chitinophagaceae > Puia. The sequence continues at coordinate 3,985 of DASZVM010000818.1, forward strand.
GGTTCCACCCCCCGTAGGAATACAGGTTGGTCCGGAAAGTAACGTCAAAATAATCGTTTATCACTTTGTAGTAGCCAAGTCCTTCCAGCCCGATGCCCGCCTGATCGCTGGCCGTGAACTGAGGGGGCAGCAGCCCTGAATGCCGGCCTGTGGAGATGGGGAAAAAGCCAAAAGGCAGATAGATAGGTATCGGCACCCCCTCGAATTCCGGGTGGATAGGCCCTGTAATGGCAAACTTCTTATTGATCAGCTTCATCTTGTTCGTACGGAAGGCGAAATGCGGTGTATCGAGGTTGCAGGTGGTAAAAATGCCCCTGTAGCCGTAATATTCCTCCGCGCTGATCTTCTTCATTTTTTCCGCATGAACGAACATGTCAGACCCCGCTGTTGTATATGTATGTTGGGTGAGCCCTTTCTGGCTTTTGATATTGTAAACGATCGTGTCCGAGGTCATCGTCTGGTCCTGCTGCACCATTTTCGGAAGGCCCACGACATTTCCCGCGGTATCTTTTGTAGGCGTGGCGATCACCAGGTTATGCATCTGGTCATATTCGATCTTGTATGCCGTAAGGTCCGCATCGTTATATTTGGTATTGGCTTTATTGTAAAGGGTGATATTCTTGGTGGGGACATCCATGACCACGGAGTCCGAAGCCTTATAGTCGATGGTTGCAGCGAGGGTATCCTTGCTGATCTTATAATCCAGCGTGTCTCCCCTTTGGTGGAGCGAGTCGGGGATGGTGTCAGTGCCCAGCCGTCCGAACCGCAGGGAATCCAGTCCCGTGGTATTCCGGATCCCTGGAATAGTATCCCGGCGGCTGCGTACGCTTGCCGGCAAAAAGCGGGGCTTGGTGGTATCCTGTGAAGTCGTTAATATTTTACAAAAACGTGTAGCGGACGAATAATTTGCAGGACTATTGAACGTTACTGAAAAGAATATAGCAGTAAAAATCAATGTCAGTAAATTTTTTGAGCTAATTTTGCGTCCGTTCATATTCATACGTACCGGGGTTCGTCCTGTTGGCGGACGCAC
>DASZVM010000819.1:0-2512 GCA_035547295.1 Puia sp.
GACGACCCTCCAGCCTTATAAATTTATCCGGAACGTCAATGAAGGCGGATATAAGACTTATGAGAACGTCACTTTTATAAAGAACACGGGTACGGCAGTGACCTCCGAGGGCGTCTACAAGGTGCCTGCCTGCATACAGGACGTGCTGAGCGCCATTTTCTTTGTACGCAACCTCGACTTCAATCATTTCAAACCGGGCGATAAGATACCCTTCGATATGTTCCTGGACAGACAGGTGTACCATTTGTACGTACGCTATCTGGGGAAGGAGACCATTCGCACGAAATACGCCAAGTTCCGGGCCATCAAATTCAAGCCGCTGCTGGTGAAAGGAACGATGTTCGAGGGTGGTGAAAAGATGACCGTTTGGGTCAGCGACGATCCCAATCATATAGCCCTGCGCGTGGAAAGTCCCATTACCGTGGGGAGCGTGAAGGTGGATATGAGCTATTACAGGAATTTGCGGTATCCCCTGACTTCGCTGGTGGATCTGTAAGTCTTTTGTTATCTTGCGGCATGGATATAACAGACTACTCATACGTGGTCGTAGGCAGTGGGTTGTTAGGCGCCGTCGTTGCTGAACGTATCGCCGGCCAGCTGGGTCAGCCTGTCCTGGTCATCGAAAAACGCGATCACATAGGGGGCAACTGCTATTCCGCCGTCGACCCGGCCACGGGCATTGAATACCACCGCTATGGAACCCATATCTTCCACACATCCAATGAAAAAGTGTGGAATTACATCCGCCGGTTCACCACTTTCAACACCTACCGGCACAAGGTCCTCAGCTGTTATAACGATCGTATTTACCAGTTCCCCATCAACCTGGAGACCATCAACCGGTTTTACAACGTCAATCTCAAGCCTTACGAGGTGGATGCGTTCATGGATACCGTCCGGAACAACGGGGGCCATGAGCCGGCCAACTTTGAGGAGCAGGCCATCGCCCGGCTGGGACGTGATCTCTACGAAGCATTTTTTAAGCATTATACTGTCAAACAATGGCAGGTAGACCCGCGTGAGCTGCCTGCATCCATCTTCAACCGTCTGCCATTCCGGAAAAATTATGATGACAATTACTTTTTCGACCGCTGGCAGGGCATTCCGGAGAAAGGCTATACGGACCTTTTTCAGCGGCTGATGGGGGACAAAAAGATCCGGGTACTGCTGAACACGGATTATTTCGAGGTGAGACACAGGCTGAAGAAGGATGCCTGTCTTATATACAGCGGGCCTATCGATCGTCTGTTCGACTATAAATACGGCCGGTTGAGCTGGCGTACGCTGCGATTTGAGCAGGAGGTCGTGAACAGGGAAGACTACCAGGGCAACGCGGTGATCAACTACCCCGGTCCGGACATCCCTTACACCCGTATCCACGAGCCGCGTCACCTGCATCCGGAAAAGACCTATCCCAGGGACAAGACGATCATTTTCAGGGAGTATTCCCTTGCGGACAAGGGCGACGAGCCTTATTATCCCATCCCTTCCCCATCCAACCAGCGACTGCTGGCCCTTTACCAACAGGAGGCCGGACTGCTGAAGAATACCTTTATCAGCGGGCGTTTGGGTGACTATAAATATTATGATATGCACCAGACCATCGATAAGGCATTGGAGATATTTGAAACAGGCGTACTGCCTTTAACCCAAACGATCCATGCCGTCTGATACAGTCCTGGCCGTGGTCATTCCTGTCTACAACGAGGAAAGGAATATCGGCCCTTTGCTGCAGGACTGGCAGCCCATTTTCCGCCGGACGGGTGTGCCTTACCGTGTGATCCTTGTCGACGATGGGTCGAAGGATGGCAGTCTCCGGCTGTTGAAAACGCTTGGGGAGAACGATCCCACCCTGGAGATACATACCCAGGCTAATGCCGGTCATGGCCCTGCCATTCTCAACGGGTACCGGAGAGCCGCAGACGCGGAATGGGTCTTCCAGATAGATTCGGACCACCAGCTGGATACAGCCGCTTTCGACATGCTATGGGCTAACAGGCAACAGTACGATCTGCTGCTGGCCCAAAGGCTGGAAAAGAATGCTTCTTCCGGCCGGCAGGTGATCAGCGCTTTTTCCTTTGCCGTGGTCCGGTTGTTATATGGCAAGGGGGTCAGGGATGTCAATGTCCCCTACCGGCTCATGCGGGGCAGCAGGTTGCGTGAAGCATTGGCAGCGGTGCCGGAAGGGAGCTTTGCGCCTAATATACTTATTACGGCCTGGTTTATCCGTAGGAAAAGCAGGATATTTACAACGACGACGGCCTGCAGGAAGGACGGCATGGCGAGGCCGAGCAAAATGAGCTGGTATTTCTACCGGGGGGCTATCAGGTCGGCACTCCAAACCATTTTATTCCGGATGAGATGATGCAACGCCAAAATTATAGCCTGCTATTGCTGCTGGCGGCTTCTGTCATAATAAGCCTGCCTTATACCCCTTATTATAACAGGCTGTCCTGTGATACGGAGACATACCACTATGTCTCCCTGGTGATGCTGAAAGGAGGCGTCCCTT
>DASZVM010000820.1:0-7924 GCA_035547295.1 Puia sp.
ATGACCACCCCAGGCCAACCCAGGTCGCCTCCTGATCTACCCTTATTCCACCAGCATGATAATTTAGAGCTATAAATGAAAGTGTGCAGAAAATTGCCATAAGCGTGTCGATCTAAGCCATAACTGTGAAGGATAATTTTATAACTGTGCATTAAACGTACCACCCAAGGCCCTTTATTTTATAAAAACTTTTCTTCCTCCTGTAATACCATTTAATTTATTCCTGAAACTCAACCAATAGATCCCGGATATAAGTCCCGCCGGTGGCCGGATCCACGCTTCCCTATTGCTGATGTAGAGATCCATTTTCCAGGAACGTCCGCCCATATCGTTAAATGCTATTACATAAGCTCCATCGGCAAGTCCCTGTATCTTCAATCTTTCCCCCTGTTCGACCATGGTCGGAAAGATATTCCAACCCGTGACGGACGGCGATGGGGCCGGCTGCGGTCTGGGAGAGACAGGAGGCAACGCCAATGTCACATACCCTCCCGTGGCAAATACCGTATTCACGGCTACGAGGTCCAGCCCTCCACCCATGGCTTCCGTAGTCTGTGTAGGATACACAGATGCATCGTTGAGGTTCAGCAGCTGTGACGAGGTGGGAGCGGCAATGCCGTCGGGACCCAGCAACACATATCCATACAGGGGCCGCCCGGCCGCAATACCCAGGTCCGCAAAAGTATAAAAGACACCCCCTATCTCCTGGTTGACGACAGCGGAAGCCCGTAAATAGGTCTCGCTGGTTTCCTTTCGCATGACATAGCAGGCCAGCTGCTTATTGCCATTGGCGGAAGACGGATGCCCCCAGCTGCCGTTGTTATTGGACCCGTTGCCTGCGGCGCAGCGCTTTACAGGTCCAAAGCCGGCAGGATTACCTGCGGCGTCCAGGCTGGTGATGGCAGCTATTTTAAAAGCATCATGCTGGTAATTGGCGCCTCTGTCGAAGATCGCAAAGCCGGCCTGCGTGGGTATCGCGGTATTCAATCCCGAAGAAAAGATCACGTCCACTCTTTCGATGTTGTTGTTGTTGCCATCGCTGTTGGAGGCATTGGTAAACACGTTGTCGGTGCCCTGGTTCAGCATCCCCGCAGCCAGCAGGTCTTCCATCCCGTCCACATACGGCGGTTTGAAGTTCAGGACAGCGGGAGAAGGACATGCCGCCGCAGTGGAGGCTGAGGTCTCCATGTAAACGATGCTTCGCGACCCTGTCACCTGGCTATTATTTACCCTGCGTAATTTTACGACGGATGCGGACGCAGGCGCAACGAAAAAAGTATTCCCGTTGACGTGGAAGCTCGTGAGCTTGTATTGATTGGATGTGCCGTTGCTGAAAGTGTAGGTATATTGAGTGCCTGAGCAGCCACCGAACGTACCTTGGGCGACAGGCTTGGCCACGTACTGACCAACAGCGCTGGCGGCGCTTTGATAGCCGGCGGAAAACGAAACAATAGGGGATTGGGCCGCGAGGGGTCCGCTCCGGCCCAGAAGGAGCAGGAGGCCAAAGGCCGGGAGTATAATTGGTTTCATGGGTATGATGGATTGTACAGGCAGGCAAGATACAATACCGTAAAAGCGCCTTCCAAATTCCTTTCCGACTTTAAGTGAACCCGAAACCTTGCGCTAAGGGTTCTATTTAATTTTTGGTAATTTCCGGTGAAAGCCGGTCTGTACGGTGAGGAAGTGAGCTATTCCACATTCTGCAAATAGCTCTCTACATAATGGCTGGGTGATTTGCGGGTGACGCTTTTGAACACGCGGTTGAAATTGGTGATGCTGTTGAACCCGCAGTTATAGGCCACGGCAGCGATGCTGTCGTAGTTGCCGTTGGTCAGCTTTTTACAGGCTTCATTGATGCGTACTTCATTGAGGAAGGAGATAAAAGTGTGCATCGTATGTTTTTTGAAATAGCGGCAGAAGGCCTGGGGGGTCATATGGGCTTGTCTGGCAGCGTCTTCCAGTGTGATGGGTTTATCATATTGCTGCATGATAAAGTTATAGATAGTGCCGATACGGATGCCTTCGTGTTCGCTGTAAGCCGCGGGCTGCGAGCAGGAAGAGAGGGGAACCAGCTCATGGAAGCCGCTGAGCGTTTTCAGGAGATCGATGAAACAGATCAGCTGATCAACGCCCGTGCTGTTCTGTATCATAAGCATCTTATTGGAAGCTTCCACGAAATGCTGAGGTGGTACTTTGAAGCCGGATTGCCGGGCCTGCAGAAAATTCTTTACATTCTTTACCTCCGGAAGATCAAAAAAGGGATCGAGGTTCCTCCGGGGATTAAAAAAGATATTGAGGGTCTGTATCTTTTTCCCGCTTTTTGGTGTAAAGTAGGAGGGGTCGCTTTTAAAGATATGGGGAAGGTTGGCTCCCAGCCAGTAGATCTCGTTGGATCTGAAAGTATGCATGTTGTTATCCGCTACCAGGGTGCCTTCACCCTGCTGGATCCATGTGAGCTGTATCTCTTCATGACGGTGAAGATGGGCATAGAAGTGCGGCAATACATCTTTCTGTACGATGACTGTCTTATCATGCGGAACAGGGATGGTGAATTGCAGAACTTTCATATTTCGAATATACGGTTTTTGCGGATATTACCATTGTCGGGTCAAAATGAGGGGGAAACTGGTTAAAATATGGTTATATAGGGTGAAAACCCATGCAGCGGGCAATATGATGGAGTGGTAACTTCGGGCATGGATAATGTCATCGTCGCAGGGGGCGGTATCATAGGATTGAGTTCTGCGTACTATTTACAAAAGGCTGGATATAAGGTAACAGTATTAGAAAGATCCGATTTCCTGGACAATTGCTCGTATGGCAACTGCGGCTATATATGTCCCAGTCATTTCATTCCACTGGCAACTCCCGGTATTGTGCGGCAAGGTTTAAAATGGATGTTCAATGCACAGAGCCCTTTTTATGTACAGCCCCGGTTCAGCAGATCCCTGATCGACTGGGGTCTGAAATTCATGAAAAGCGCCACGAAGGAGCATGTCCGGCGGTCTGCCGTTCCTCTCCGGGATATTGCGTTGCTGAGCCAGCGCGAATATGAAGAGAACTGGTTTACATTGCCTGTGTTCGATGCAGGCTATGAGCACAAAGGACTTTTGGAAATATTCCAGACCCCGGCTGCGGAGGAGCATGCTCATCATACGGTGGAGAAGGCGCAGGGGCTGGGATTGGACGCTGTCCTGCTGAACTATGAGCAATTACAGGCAAAGGAGCCGCATACGAAGATCAATGGGCTGGGGGCTATTTTTTTTAAGTGTGATGCCCATCTTTATCCCAACCGGCTGATGCAGGCATTGATAATGGAATTGCGCAGGCTGGGCGTGAACCTGGCGGCTAAAGAGGAGGTGCTGCGTTTCGAGACGGCGAATGGGGCTGTAAAGAAGGTGATCACTGCGCAGCACGCATATGCGGCCGATGAGGTGGTGCTGGCCTCGGGTTCGTGGAGCAGGGAGCTGGCTGCTCAGCTGGGTACGCGTCTTCCGCTGATGCCGGGACGCGGCTATTCCGTTACCTTGGAAGATGCGCCCTATCATGTCAATTACCCGGCGATCCTGGTGGAGGGTAGAGCGGCCATCACACCGATGGATGGGAATAAGATAAGGTTCGGGGGAACGATGGAAGTGACTTCTACGTCTACCCCTCCCCGGTACAACCGTGTGCAGGGCATCCTCAACGCAGTGCGGCGGTTTTTCCCGGAATTCGATGTGCCGATGCCGCCAAAAGAGAAAATATGGTATGGATATCGTCCCTGTTCGGCGGATGGATTGCCGTACATCGGACGGATAAAGAAATATAAGAATGTAGTGATAGCGACGGGACATTCCATGCTGGGGCTGAGCCTTGGCGCCGGCACCGGCAAGCTGGTGAGCGAACTGATCGGGGAAAAGACTCCCAGCATCGATCTAAAGCCTTTTGCAGTCGAGCGGTTTGGACGATGAGGTTAATATCCGCATAGATCCGATCAAAAAAGACGTTTAACGCATATCCTGTAATAAATACATTTGAAAAAAAATTATGGCAATTGTTTGGAAAGGAGTATTTCCCGCACTCACGACGAAGTTTACGGCAAAGGATGAGCTGGATCTTCCGTTATTTGAAAAGAACCTTCGCCTCCAGCTGGCATCCGGGGTGGATGGGATCATACTGGGAGGCAGCCTGGGCGAAGCCAGCGTGCTGACGTATGCGGAAAAGGAGAGATTGGTCAAATTCGCGGTCGGGATAGTGGATGGCGCGGTACCTGTCGTGCTGAATATTGCAGAAAGCGCTACCCGCGAGGCGCTACGGCTGGCTGCCGACGCCAGGACCTGGGGTGCCGGGGGATTGATGCTGCTGCCTCCCATGCGTTATTCGGCGGATGACCGTGAGACTATCACCTGGTTCAAAACTGTGGCTGACAGTACGGACCTGCCGATCATGATCTATAACAACCCCGTGGATTACAAGACGATGGTGACGCCGGATATGTTTGAGGAATTGATCGAATGCAGCAATATAGAGGCTGTAAAGGAGTCCACCCGGGATGTCACCAATGTCACCAGGTTGATCAACCGGTTTGGCGCCCGTTTGAAAATATTGTGCGGCGTGGATACGCTGGCGATGGAGGAGATGCTGTTGGGCGCCGATGGCTGGGTAGGGGGGCTTGTGTGCGCTTTCCCTGCCGAGACCGTGGCGATTTACAGGCTGGTGAAGGCGGGGAGGATAGAGGAAGCGCTGGCCATCTATCGTTGGTTCATGCCTGTGCTGGAGCTGGACATTCATCCCAAGCTGGTGCAATACATCAAGCTGGCTGAGGTGCAGACAGGCGTTGGCAGCGAGTATGTGCGGGCTCCCCGGTTGCCGCTGATAGGTAAGGAAAGGGATAGGGTACTGAGCGTTATCGGGGCTTGTGTTGCCGGCCGGCCTTCGTTGCCGGATTATCTATCCATGCTGCCGGAGAAAAGTTTTGTCTGATGTCTTCTTCCAATACTACTACACATGAGTTCAAACAGTCGCTGGGATTATTGGATGCTACGATGATCGTCGTCGGGTCGATGATCGGGTCCGGCATCTTTATCGTCAGTGCAGACATCACCCGTAGCGTGGGTTCCGCCGTCTGGCTCATTCTCGTTTGGATACTTACGGGAGTGCTCACCCTGACGGCGGCCCTCAGCTATGGAGAGCTGAGCGGCATGTATCCCAGGGCCGGAGGGCAGTATGTCTATCTCAGGGAAGCGTTCAACCCCCTGGTGGGCTTCCTGTTCGGATGGAGCTTTTTTGCCGTCATCCAGGCGGGCAGCATTGCCGCGGTAGGGGTGGCATTTGCAAAGTTCACCGCATACCTTTTTCCTGGGTTGAGCGAACGGCGGATCATCCTGGACATAGGGTTCGTACAGGTGTCCGCGGCGCAGCTGACGGCCATCCTGCTGATAGTCGTGCTCACCTGGATCAATAGCCGCGGCGTGAAGGAAGGCAAATGGATACAGACCACGTTTACCCTGGCCAAGATCGTTGCGCTGGCGGGGCTGGTGATCTTCGGGTTCCTGCTGGCGTCGCGTCATGCGGTAGTGGAGGCCAACCGGAGCATGGGCTTCCGGCTTGGACAGCTGGATGCGGGCCAGCTATTGCCTTACACGGGTGTAGCAGCCCCTGGAGCCATTGCCGGCAGCATGGTCGGCAGCCTGTTCAGCAGCGATTCCTGGAACAACGTCACTTTTATAGCAGGGGAGATCCGACGGCCCCAGCGGAATATCGGTCTCAGCCTCTTCTTAGGCACCCTGATCGTCACGATCATTTATGTTGCCACCAATCTCATGTATGTCAGTGTCATGCCGATGCAGGCCATCGCAACCGCGGAGAATGACCGCGTGGGGGTAGCTGCCTCGCAGCTGATATTCGGTGATCGCGGGACAGTCGTGATAGCCATCCTGCTGATGATCTCCACGTTTGGATGCAATAACGGGCTGATCCTCTCCGGCGCCCGTGTCTACTATACCATGGCAAAAGACGGGCTTTTCTTCCGGCAGGCGGGTGTGCTGAACAAGCGTGCGGTACCTGCAAAGGCGTTGTGGATGCAATGTCTTTGGGCCTCGCTGTTATGTCTCAGCGGAAGGTACAACGAGCTGCTGGAATATGTCATTTTTGTCGTGCTGATATTTTATATCCTCACCATCATCGGTATTTTCCGTCTCAGGAAAAGCAAACCGTACCTGCCCCGGCCGTACAAAGCATTTGGCTATCCCGTATTGCCGGCTATACATATCGTGCTGGCCGGCTGTATCTGTCTGCTGCTGCTGATATATAAGCCCAAATATACCTGGCCCGGCCTTGGCATCGTGCTGGCCGGCATACCGCTGTATCATTTTCTTCGCGGCCGTGCTATCTCCACCCACCGCCCACGCTACGATATAGATTGACCGCATTCAGAAAGACACTGGTCTTCGCGTTGGTCATCTCCAGCTCCGCGTCCAGCACGTTGCGTTGTGCCGTGATCACTTCCAGGTAAGAGGCCCTTCCCACCAGGTAAAGATCGTTGGCTACAGACACCGCGTTGTTGAGCGACGCTACTTCCTGTCTTTTGAGATCAAACAGCCGGCTGTAGTTCTCCATGCCTTTCAGGCTATTGGTCACTTCCCGGAAGCTGGTGAGGATGGTCTTCTGATAAGCATAGAGCGCCTGCCGCCCTTCCGCGATGCTCCGTTCATAGTCCGCCTTGATGCCCCTGCGGTTGAATATGGGAGCCGTGAGCCCGCCCGTCACTCCATAAACGATCGAACCGGGGTTAAAGAACAGCGCTGTCTTGAAGGCGTTGTACCCTGTAAAAGCGGAAAGGTTCAACGAGGGAAAGAATGCCGCCCTGGCCGCACGGATATCGGCATTGACGGCCAGCAGCTGCGCTTCGGCTTCCCGGATATCGGGTCTGTTGGTCAATAACTGAGAAGGGACGCCTGCCGAAAGCACCGGCGGCAGGGGCACGATGGCAATGGAAGTGTCCCTTGCTATTTTACGGTTATAGCTGCCCAGCAGGAAGTTGAGCTCCGTCTCGGCCTCCGTGATATCCTGGGACGTAGTGTACAGCAAGCCCCGGGTATTCAGCAGCTGTGCTTCGAATTGCTGGACGGCAAGCTCGGTGGCCCTGCCTCCCAGTTTTTGGATCTTTACGATCTCCAGGGCATTCTCCTGCAGCTGTATATTGTGCCGGACGATACGTTGCTGTCTGTCCAGGGCCAGGAGCTTATAGTAGAGCGTGGCCACTTCCGACACCAGCTCCGTCACCACCATCCTGTAGCCTTCCGTGCTGGCCATATATCTTGCCAGGGCCGCGGCCTTGCGGCTGCGCAGCTTGCCCCAGAGGTCCGCTTCCCAGGAACTTCTCAATCCCAGGAAATAATCCGGCGTAGGATCAGGGATCCGCTGGTCTTTATCGATATTATCAGAAAGGTTGGTATCGAAGTTACCGACGCCGTCCATGGTATAGTCACTGTACTTTCTCAGGGCTGCACCTGCCTCCGCATTGAGGCTGGGCAGCAGGAATGCCCGGCTGTAGGCGACGCCGGTACGCGCAACCTCTACTTTCTGCAGCGCAGACATGATATCAGGATTGGCTGCCAGCGCAGTGTCGATGAGATCGAGCAGGTATGGGTCGGAAAAAAACCTTTTGGGGCTCAGCGATGCGATACCGGCCGTATCCATGGCATTCGCCGTGTCCCCGCCACCCCCGTTATAGACCGCCGGAACATCCTTTTTCGGAGTGACCGTTACAGCCTTGTAGTTGGTGCATCCCGTACCGGCGAGGAGGACGAGGATCACCAGGGCTGCGGCAGGTGCAAGCTTTTGTTTTTTCTTCCGGCTCCGTTGGGACATCCCGGCGAAAAGCACATAGAGACCCGGGATAAGGATGAGGCCGAATATCGTCCCGAAAAACATGCCGCCC
>DASZVM010000821.1:0-3852 GCA_035547295.1 Puia sp.
AGTGCCAGATACAGCAGGAATAGCGTAAGCGCCCAATCACCATTGTCACGGGATTGTATTGAGGTCCTGAGTCTTTTGAGGGCTTCGGTGAGTTGGTTCTTCACCGTCTGTTCCGAGAGGTTCAGCCGGCGGGCGATATCCGCGATGGAGAGATCATCTTCCCGGCTCAACCTGAACACCTGCTGCATCCTGGCGGGCAGGCGGTTGATCTCACTTTCGATGAGCTCGCTTAACTCTCTTACTTCCAGAGAGTTCACGGTAGCCTCGTCCGTCAGCACGTCAAAGAGGTGAGGGTGACGGACCTCGTCGGCCGTATATGCATAATGAGTGATCACACGGTATTTTACAGCAGTAAAAAGGTACCGGCCGATCTTTCCGTCCTCGAAAGTGAAAATATCTTTTCTTCTGCGCCAAAGGGTGGTCATTACTTCCTGTACCATATCCTTTGCTTCATCCTTGTCCACCCGCTGGCAGGCTTTGAGGTACAGGGGCTCCCAGTATCTGTCATACAACGCTTTGAATGCCTCTGCGTCACCATTTTTCATGGCGTGTAACAGCTCAGCATCGCTTGACGTAGATGGCATAATAAAGATAGGGCCCAACGATTTGATGGGCCCCAAAGATATCGATTATAATCTATCCTCACACTTTTGCCGGCATCCCCTCGATCTTATGTATCGCCTTGATCGTCTTGATCACCGAGTCCGGCGTCACCGAGATGCTGTCGATGCCTTCTTCCACCAGGAACTGTGCAAAATCCGGGAAGTCGGAAGGCCCTTGTCCACAGATGCCGACCTTTACGCCGGATTCCTTTGCCGTCCGTATCAGCATCCGCAACAGCGATTTCACCGCCTCGTTACGCTCATCATAGATATGCGCCACCAGCGAGCTGTCCCGGTCAAGACCCAATGTCAGCTGGGTAAGGTCGTTGCTGCCGATGGAAAATCCATCGATATGCTTTGCAAACTCCCGTGCAAGGATGATGTTGGAAGGCAGCTCTGCCATAAGGAAGATCTCCAGGGGCTTTACCGCCGGGCGGCCTTTACCGTCAGCCCTGGCATGTCCATTCCCGCTCACCTGCTTGTCGCTCACAGCCCGCGGCTCGTAGCTCTCTTCCCTGCCCAATCCATATTCCCGCATCACCGCCTTCACTTTGTGCAGCTCATCCACCGTCCTGCAAAAGGGGATCATCACTACCACATTGTCCAGCCCCATCTCCTCGCGTACCCGCCGGATGGCCTTGCATTCCATCCCAAACGCAGCTTTGTATTCGGGAGAGTAATAACGTGAGGCCCCTCTCCAGCCGATCATCGGGTTCTCTTCGTGCGGCTCAAAATATTTGCCTCCCAGCAGATTGAAGTACTCATTGCTTTTAAAGTCGGAGAATCTGACGATCACCTTTTCCGGATAGAATGCAGCCGCGATGCGGGCGACGCCATAGGACAGCTTGCGGATAAAATAATCCTCTTCATCTTCAAACCCCTGTATCTTCTTCCGGATGGTGTCGGACAGCTCGCCGTCCTTTAAGGTTTTATGCGTCAGCAATGCTAAAGGATGGATGCCGATATAATTATTGATGATAAACTCTTCTCTTGCCAGGCCCACGCCGCTGTGGGGAAGATGCGAATAATGAAAGGCCATGGCCGGTGTGCCTACATTCAGCATCAGCGGCGTCCGGACCTCGGGCAGGCTGTCCAGGTCCGTCTCGATCTTCTGGAATTCCAGGGTGCCCGCATAGACCATTCCTTCGTCGCCTTCCGCACAGGAGGCCGTCACCAGCTGACCGCCTGTCAGCAGCTCGGTAGCATTCCCGCAGCCCACGATGGCCGGTACGCCCAGCTCGCGGGCAACAATAGCCGCATGACAGGTCCTGCCTCCCTTATTGGTGAGGATGGCCGCCGCTTTTTTCATGATGGGTTCCCAGTCCGGGTCCGTCATATCCGTTACCAAAACGTCTCCCGCGGTAAATTCATGTCCGTCCGTCACCCGCTTGTCAAGAGAGTGCATGATATTCACCTTTCCCGCCGCGATCTTATCCCCTACGGCAATGCCTTTTAGAATGGGGGTGGATGACCGTCCCCCTTCGGAAAGCTTGTATTCCGTGAGGGTGTTATGCTGCTTGCGGGAATGTATCGTCTCCGGCCGGGCCTGTACGATAAACAATTCACCCGATAAGCCGTCCACCGCCCATTCCACGTCCATGGGGCACCAGCGTTGCTTTAACCGGGAGTAATATTCTTCTATCAGACAGACCCAGCGCGCCAGCTTCAGGATCATTTCCTCATCCAGGCAAAATCTGTGCTGAAGGCTCCGTTCCACCGGTATCACTTTTACACGTTCATCCGGATCGTCGCCGTATACCATCATCTTGTCCTTGGAGCCCAGCTTTTTTTCGATGATGGAAGCAAAGCCATTCTTCAATGCAGGCTTGAAAACAATAAACTCATCCGGTGAGATGGCCCCTTGTACGATCATCTCTCCCAGGCCATAGGAGGCGTTGATCACCACTGCATCACGGAAGCCGGACTCCGTATCCAGCGAAAAGGCCACGCCCGATACGCCCAGATCGCTGCGCACCATCTTTTGTACGCAGACCGAAAGACCTACTTCAAAATGGTCGAAGTGGAAGTTCTCCCGGTAGCTGATGGCCCTATCCGTAAAGAGAGAGGCAAAGCAGTTGCGCACCGAATCCATGAGGGCGGCAGGGCCGCGTACGTTCAGGTAGGTCTCCTGCTGACCGGCAAAGCTGGCATCCGGCAGGTCCTCCGCCGTGGCGGAAGAACGTACCGCCACGTCCGTGTCTGTCTGGTCATACTGTTTTGACAGCTGGTGGTACGCTTCGATGATGGCCGCGCTCAGCGCCGGCGGGAACTTACTGTTCCTTATCAGCTGCCGCACCTGCAGACCTGCTCTGCGCAATGACTCCACCTGGTCGAAGTCGATGGCCTGTACAAGCCGCCGGATCTCTTCCTCCAAACCACTGGACTCGATAAACGCACGATAAGCATGGACGGTGATGACAAAGCCGTCAGGGATCCGTATCCCCAGGTCATCCAGATTGTTGATCATCTCCCCGAGGGAGGCATTCTTTCCGCCGGCAATCCCAATATCGGATAGGCCGACCTGCCGCAAAGGCAGAATGTAAATTTGTTGGGTCATATCGCAGATGCATTGATGACAAAGAAAAAAGTAGAGCGATTTCTCAGGAGGCAGGAATTAAAGACGCACCATATTATATTATTATATGGCGGCAAAAGAGGCATCAAAATGAGCAGCCAGTGACTGTACGAGCAGGTAATAACCGGCACGTTTATCCGGAAAGATCTTGGCAGGATAGTCAGGTCTCATGACCCGACAAAGATAGTAGGATCAGACAATATATTACAAGTTTTTTACTTATGTAAAAAGAACACAATAAAACGTTTTAGCAGATTTAGCAATCGATTGCGTTTATGAAATGCTCTACTTCGCTATCTTTGATGCCCATATGAAGCTCATTTACCTGTCCCTTTTTATCATTATCATCCCCGTCTTTTCCTTTACTCACCGTCCCCTTGTCTGGGTTGCCATCGGAGATTCCATCACCTATCTCAACGATCATACGAATGAGACGGGTGACAGGGTCACGAAGGGTTATCTTTCCCGGGTCACCGAAAAGCTGTCATATATACGATATGTCAACCAGGGGCATAATGGCTGGACTTCCCGGGGCATCGCCAGGAACATCGACTCATTGGGGATACCAAAGGCGGATGTCTATTCGATCTTTCTCGGCACCAATGACTGGTGGCACGCAGATCATGTCGGCAGGTGGGAGGATTATGCATCCGCAACGGGAGATACCACCGTGTA
>DASZVM010000822.1:0-3098 GCA_035547295.1 Puia sp.
GAGCTCCTGAAAAGCCACCCGGACAAGTCATACTCCCTGCAATTGCTGACAGACCTGTGGAAGCCGGTGGATGCGGAGGACATCCCAAGCGCAGACAAGGCTTTTGACAACCACATGCAAAGGCTGGCAGCCAGGCAGGAAAAGACCAGTGCTACCAAAGCCGTCAGCAGGTACAGACCCCCTGAAAATGGGAAGAAATGGACTTCCGCTTATAGTTTGCTTCGCAATTACAGCAAGACCATCCATCGTAATCTTCTCCGGAGCAAGACATTTTCCTTTATCAATATCACGGGTCTGGCCATTGGGATGGCCAGTGCGCTTATCATCCTGCTGTGGGTAAGGAACGAGCTGAGCTATGACCTTTTTCATAAAAAAAAGGATCGCATCTACCAGGTGTACAGCCGGGGTATTTTTGACGGCAAGCCGGCATGCTGGAGAAGCACGCCCATGGTCCTGGGGCCGGTCCTGAAAAAAGAATATCCCCAGGTGGAAGAGGTGGTGCGCATGAACTGGGTGGCCGCCTTTGTTCTGTCCAATGGGGACAAGCATCTCCAGACACAGGGTGACCTCGTGGACCCCGGTTTTTTCAGGATATTCAGCTTCCCTCTTGTCCAGGGTGACGTCAATACCGCGCTGGACAATCCCCATTCGATTGTACTAACGGAAACGGCAGCCCGAAAATTATTCGGTACCACCGATGTATTGGGTGTCACTATGCGGGTAGACAGCATTTCTGATTTTACAGTGACAGGCGTATTGAAGGACATGCCTCCCAACACCCGGTTCTCCCATATGGATTACCTGGTACCCTGGAGCTATACAAAGGAAGTGAACTGGGAGGAGCCCAGCTGGGCAAAATCTTCCATTACTACTTATGTATTATTAAAGCCAGGTGTCGGCGAACAGCAGGCTAACGGGCTTTTCGGGCATATCATTACGGCGCACGCACCCGACGTAAAGAACGACGTCTTTCTTCATCCGCTGCGGAAATGGCGGCTGTATTCCGGGTTTGAGAATGGGAAGAACGCCGGGGGATATATCGAACAGGTACGGATGTTCATCATCATCGCAGCTTTTATCCTGCTGATCGCCTGCATCAATTACATGAACCTGAGTACGGCCCGCAGCGAGAAAAGGGCCAGGGAAGTGGGTGTCCGCAAAGTGGTAGGCGCGGGGAGAGGGTCGCTGATCGGGAGGTTCATCGGCGAGTCGATCCTGATGGCCATGTTGGCAGGGATACTTGCGCTGCTGATCGTCCAGCCCATACTGCCTTATTTCAACCAGTTGGTGGAAGAGAGGTTATCTGTGCCTTATCGTGATGCCGGATTTTGGATCGCCATCCTCGGGTTTATATTATTGACGGGGTTGCTGGCCGGCTCTTATCCGGCATTTTATTTGTCCGGCTTCAGGCCCATACAGGTGTTGAAGGGGCATTTTAAAGTGGGCAGCGCGCTGGTGGCGTCCAGGAAAGTGCTGGTAGTGGTGCAGTTTACCACGGCCATCGCCTTTATCATCTGTACCCTGGTGGTTTACCGCCAGCTGTCGTTTGCCCGGCAAAGGGATACGGGTTATGACAAAGGCAACCTGGCTTTTGTCTACATGAAAGGGGATATTGCGAAGAACTATTCCCTCATCAGGCGTGAGCTGGTGACCAGGGGGCTTATCACTTCCATCACCCGGACCAATTCTCCCGTGACGGATATATGGACAGGAGATGACAGCTATGAATGGAAGGGGAAAGATCCAGGAGTAAGGTCATTTTTTTCCAAGTTTGCCACGGATAAGGATTTTGTAAAGACCATCGGACTGAAGCTGGTGGCCGGGAGGGATATCGACGTGCAGACCTATCCTACGGACAGCTCGGCCATATTGCTGAATGAAGCTGCTGTAAGGGTCATGGGTTTGACCGATCCTGTGGGACAAACCGTAAGGAACAGGGATGGTCTCAGACATATCGTAGGTGTGGTACGTGATTTTGTGCCCGGCTCTCCTTTTTCCACGATACCGCCCATTATTGTCGAGGGACCCACCATCGGTTTCGGCACTATTACCTTTAGGTTAAATGATAAGGCAAAAGGGGTGCTGGCAAAGATCAGCTCTATATTTACACGATACAACCCAAACTATCCTTTTCAGTATTACCTGGTGGAAGACGACTATGCGCTCCGGTTTGAAGAGGGGCGGCATTTTGGCGTCATTGCCGTCATTTTTGCGGGTCTGGCCATTTTTATATCCTGTCTCGGGCTTTTTGCCCTGGCCGCTTATATGGCGGAGAACAGGATAAAGGAGATCGGGATACGAAAAGTGCTGGGGGCATCCGTCCCCAATCTTACGGTGCTCCTGACGAAGGAGTTCCTGTTGCTGGTGCTGATCTCCTTTGTCATTGCTTCACCCCTGGCAGGGTGGGTCATGCATGCCTGGCTGCGGGATTTTTCCTACCATACGAATGTCGGCATCTGGGTATTTGTCATCGCGGGAGGGCTGTCTTTTGTCATTGCCCTTGGTACCGTGACCTGGCAGTCGCTGCAAGCTGCGCTGGCCAGCCCGGCAAAGACTTTAAGAATGGAATAGGGCATTGCTTTTGCATAAATTAGTGGTAACTTATAAAAAAAATCATTTATGGCTACGAAACGCGACACCGGCAAGATCGATCTGCCGGAAGTAAAAGATATTCCTGGCCAGGAGCATGTACGCGCTCCCCGCCTGGGCGAGCTGGCGGACAACACTTCTTCCTCCGCCGATGAAGAAGGGGACGATGTCCTGGAACCAGGGGATACGGATATCGGGCAGGGTACGGATGCCGACGTGACGGCCGAAGAGAGAAAGGCATTGGAGAATGTGGATAACCTGGATGCAGACTCCAGGGACGACGAGGCTTTGATAGAAAGCCGGCTGGACGATGTGGATAACGATGGCGACCCGCTGAACGAGGAAGGTTTTGGGGACGACTACTCCGGGGAAGACCTGGACGTGCCGGGCAGTGATGATGATAACCCGGATGAGGAGATAGGGGAGGAGGATGAGGAAAATAACTCCTACAGCATCGACGACAACGACGATGAAGGGGATGAGACGAATTATGACCGCTGAGGTCCCTC
>DASZVM010000823.1:0-5467 GCA_035547295.1 Puia sp.
CCCGGGACATGATCCGGAAGAACATCCGTTACCATTTTATCATCAAGGATCCTTGATGATAAAATGGTAACGGATGTTCTTCCGGATCATGTCCCGGGCAGCGTGGATGCTGTCCACTTCGTAATAGTTGTAGTTGCTGGCGGGCTGTTGCTGGACGGCTTGGTATAGGAGGTGAAAAAGGAGGGTGTTTACCAGTAAGGTAAAATGTTTTCGCTGGGCAGGATCTTCCAGTGAGATGTGCAGCATGCGATGGGCAAGGTCCTGGATTTCCTTGGTGGCCCATTCGGGACGAGGCAGGAGGGTGGCCGGTTGCCCGGCCCGCACGCTTTGGAGGAAATCGGCCAACACGGGGAAATAAGGTTCCCATTCCTCCAGGAGGGCCATATCGTACTGGATATACAGCGTAAGATATTCCGGTACGTTGTCATGCTGGCTGACCAGGTCGGTGGAGGGAGTATAAAAGATATTGAACTGGCCTTCCTTTATCACAATTTTCCCCAGCCCGGCAATGTCCAGGTGAAGGTCATGCTGCAATGCCAGATAGGCTCGAAGGAAAGGAGCATCGTCCTTCAGACGGAAGTTTGACTTTTTATCTACGAGATATACTGAATAGAAAGCTTTGGAGCTTTCAGCCGGCAATTCCTGAACAAGTAATTTCAGGTATTCGTTAGCGAGGGCTGAGGCATCGCTGCCCGGTATCAGATACCGGGTCAGCTCAGCGGGAATGTCCCGGGATAACCTGTAGTCCTTTTGGTTGAATGAGAAAACCATTAGCCTTAGGATAAGGGTGTTTACAAAATTTTAGCACGACTGCCTGCCACCACGGTCAGTCTATTAAAAAACTAATCAGAAATCTGCCTTCTTGTTTGTAGTAATAACTCTTTCGCTGTCGGGAGTAGAGGACGGGAGCCCCAAAATCCTTCATGAGTTTTATGTATTCGTATGTGCTGCGCTCGGAAATGCCGATCTTATCGGCCAGCTCCGAGGGTGTTCCCGTCCCTTTTATCCGGATGAGCTGATCGATCCTGCTCAGCCGGTGAAAGATCTCTTTCTGCATAGGAATAAGGTTTAATTGCGAGATCCGAATTTTAAATTTGTTATTGTTCTACAAAGATCGGACGAGTTTTATAATCTTGCCTATTCCAGACATAACTTTATACTATCCAATCGGGAATATTTTGCTAAAACTAACGATACTTTCTGTGTGGGATATACGAAGAAAGACTTTTTTTGGCACACCATTGCCAGCAGGGGTTCGGACCCTGTCAGGTAGATATGAGGTAAGAATTTTATGAAAGGTAATGCTATGGTAAGAAATTATATATATGTTTGTTTGGTATTTAATATATTTTTTAAAAAATCACTAAATGAAAACACTGATCAAAGGGGCTTTGCTGCTGTCGGCAACGCTTGGCATAGTAACAACACAGGCTCAGAACGTCGATGAAATTGTCGGTAAGCACATCGAAGCATTGGGGGGAAAGACGGTGCTCAATTCTATCAAGTCTATCTACGTGGAAAGTACAGTGGAATTCATGGGTAATGAAGCCCCTTCCACTACCTATATCCTCAACGGCAAGGGCTATAAGAACGAGCTGGATTTCAACGGCACCAAGATCGTTCAATGCGTCACTGACAAAGGCGGTTGGGCTATCAACCCCATGGCGGGAGCCACCACGGCCCAGGCGATCCCTGCCGACCAACTGAAGAACTACCAGCTGCAGCTGCATGTAGGCGGCCCCCTGATGGATTACGCGGCAAAAGGCTACAAGGCGGAACTGATAGGTAAAGACAGCTCGTCTTACAAGATCAGGCTTACGGCCGACGGCGGCATCGACATGATGTATTTTATCGACCAGAAAAGCTATCTTATCAACAAGGCTGTAAGCAAAGTGAACATGGGAGGACAAGAGATCGAGACCACCGCCGCCTTTTCCGACTACAAGAAGACAGACGCGGGCTATACGATAGCTTACACGCAACAGGTGATCCTGCCCCAGGTGACGCTGAATATCAGCAACAAAAAAGTGGAGGTGAATAAGGACATCGATCCGGCCATCTTCGAAATGCCAAAATAGGTCCTATCTTTTTCTGCGGCCCTGGCAGGTATTGCCAGGGCCTTGTTTTTTTATTTAAACCTGTAATTCCTAAAAGAGAATATCTGCCTCCCCCCTAAAAAATTCTGCTCGATAAACGTAAGGATCCTGTACTTCATCCTTTCATGCTTATGCTTATGTACAGGCTTGCCATTCTTACGGGCTGTCTCCAGGTGCTCTCTCTGTTGTTTTTCCAGCTGATCGCTCCAGTTAAAAAGACGGATGCGTTCCTCCATGACGGCAGGATGAGTGCCTTTGAATGTTGTCAGCAGGCTGATGTCCCCGTAATCGAAGTCGGCCTTCTCCTGCTTGAACTGCGCTTCCGCCACTGCCTGCCCCCGGTGGATCACTTCCATGGCCTTCCGTTTGTTTTGCATGTATTGGGGTGGGCGTACCCAGCCGTAGTGGTTGATATAGGCGTCCACACGGGCTACTTTTAGCTTGTATGTGCCTTTCTTTTCCCTGTAATGGATACCGTCGAAATTTGGGATGCGCCGGAAGGATTGGGCCGATTCCCAGGAGTGGATATCCGGGTCATTACGGACAATACGGATCTCGTTGGCATACCATGCATGGGAAGTGATATAATGGTCGTAATCGCCCCAGAAATGCCTGTATTTAAACAATAGCCCCTCGATGGATGTATCATGTAGCAGCTCCTCGCAGCGCTGGCGGATCTTAGGAAGGTCGTCTTCGTGAACCACCTCGTCGCTTTGTACATAAAAGAGCCAGTCGCCCTTACAGGCGGCCTTTGCGATGTCCGTCTGGTGGGCATGCTCCATACCCCGGGGGTATTTTTCCAGGTCCCATACGGTATGTATGATACGTATCTTGTCTGAGCCGATGCTTTGTATCTCTTCGAATGTGCGATCGTCGGGATCGCTGGCGCCAAGAGCCACTACAAATTCATCGACGAGAGGGAGGATGGAGGATATAGCCTGCTTTATAGGGTAATAATATTTGGTACCGTTGCGCACCATCGTAAATCCGCTGATAGTCATAGCCAGGAGTTTTTTGACTATCATGTACATGCAAAAGCTATGCACGGTTGTCTATACCGTATTAATACAGGATTAAAGCAGGTAAATGTGTAAAAGTTCCCGGTGAATGTGTTTTCACGGAGAAATTTTTCATGGGTGAATGGGTAGAATTCCTATGTGAATAACCTTCGATTGGTATTATTTTAGTACGGTAATGACGGTCCGGCCGACCTATCCTATCGAATGTTTAAATCCGTTTCGCTATGAAGAAAACCATACTTATCAACCTGCTGCTTATCCTGGCTTATTACCTGTTCCTGCAATTGCTGGTGGCTGCTTTTGTAAGAGGGTGATCACGTCTCCGACAGAGATATTCCGGACCTCCGGGGTCATATCGAACAGGAGGTTCTGTCCAAAATAGAGCTTGTTGCCCAGCCGGCGATAGTTGCCGAGCGTCCTCAGCGGCTCTTTCCCCTTTTCCCCGGTAAGCAGGTCAATGGTGGTAATAACACACCGGGCACAGGGTTTTACCGCGTAAAACCTGGTATCTGCAATACTAAATGCAGCCATTTCATCCTCCAGGAAGGGGCTTCCCCCTGCAAAGACGATGTTTGGACGGAAACGTTCCATCACCAGGGGCCGGGACAGCCGGCTGTTGAGGTCATCCAGGGAGGCCTGCCCGATCATCAGCAGGGGAAAACCATCGGAGAAGCTGGTGATCTCCTCTCCGTGAGCGTAATCAGGGTCTACCTTGCGCAGGGTGGTTTCCGGCATATATACCAGCCGGCAGGAGAGGGAAAGCTGCCCGGAAAACCATTGGTCGGCCGCAGGGGATACAAACCGGCCCTGGCAGGTGTCGTCCCAGACGGTGACGGCGCAGATGTCGCCGGCAGGCTGGAAAGGGATCTTTATCGAGTCCCCTGTATGTTTATGCCGCACCCGCAGTCCATCCTCCTGCAAATCCACTTGCAACAAGGTCATCCGGGGGACCTCCCGCTGGGTGATAAAGTGGTTCTCTTCGTCCACCAGCATCCAGCGGCGATCATATCGAAAGCCCCGGTCCGTAAGCCGGGCGGACGGCACCGATATGCCACCCAGGGACTTGATAGGATAGATATATAAAGCGCTGACAGTTAGCATGGGTTCAATTTATGGTTCCAGCAGGTCCGGCCTCCTTTCCTGCGTCCGCAGCACCGACTGCTCATGCCGCCAGTCCTCGATCTTCTTTGGATCACCACTTAAAAGGATCTCCGGCACGATCAAACCTCTCCACTCCGCGGGCCGGGTATACACAGGGGGGGCCAGCAGATCATCCTGGAACGAATCAAAAAGCGCTGAGGTCTCATCGTTCAGCACCCCCGGTATGAGCCGCCCGATGCTGTCGACCAGCACGGCAGCCGCCAATTCGCCACCGCTGAGGACATAATCCCCGATGGATATTTCACGGGTCACATACTTATCGCGTATGCGCTGATCGATGCCTTTATAATGTCCGCAGATGATCAAAAGGTTCTCTTTTAACGACAGCTGGTTGGAAATTTTTTGGTTCAGCCTCGTGCCGTCTGGTGTCATATAGATCACTTCGTCAAAAGGGGCATCCTTTGACAGCGACTCGATAGCGTTAGCCAGGGGCTCCGGCATCATGACCATGCCCGCGCCGCCCCCATACTGGTAGTCGTCTATCTGTCCATACTCGTTCACGGCCCATTGCCGGAGATGGTGCACCCTGATCTCCAGGAGACCCTTCTCTTTTGCCCTCTTTAGGATGGAATGCTGAAAAGGACTTTCCAGCAGCTCGGGAAGGACGGAAAGGATGTCGATCTTCATGCCGCAAAACTACCAATAAAGAATTAAATGGGTCTTTTAAGGGCCGGATTGGGAGGGAGGAACAAATATTTTTACAAATTCCGGCGAAACTATTAGTATAAATGTCAGTGTAAAACGTATTAATATATACCGGGATGATCAGAAGGCTGCACATCACCGGGAGTAAGGCTCAACCTTCACCTTATATCTATTGCGGTCGGACTAATGATGCGCATATGCGCCAGGTTAGTCTTTTGTGACAGGCAAACGTATTTATTTATAAAAACTGATCTTATGAGCGAAAATCTACCTATTGGCGACGAAGGATCCAAAAGGGACGGCCTCTTGCAATTCCAAAATTTTTTTGTCGGTAATTATGATGAGTATTACGAACTGGCCAGGCATATAGTAAATGATGACCACTTTGCCGACGATATCACATCCCAGGCTTTTGTAAAACTATGGGCAAAAGGTCTGGAGACGCTGGAAGATGAAGGTTATGCCCGCAGGTTCCTTAAAAGGACCACGATCAATCTATGCATCGACCATCTGAGAAAGAAGAACAGCCATCGCACGGATTATCCA
>DASZVM010000824.1:0-6575 GCA_035547295.1 Puia sp.
ATCGCATATGAAATTCCGATATAATATAAGTCTTGCCGAGATCCACGATCTGGCTTTTTCCCTGTGCCTTATCGCCATTTAACCCTCCTAGACTCTATCCTCCTTTTTCCATTGCTGAGCGTATGAAAGCACTATGCCTGTAATTGACACCGATTACAGACACAGCGATGTTTTGCCATGTTTTGAACCATGAACAACCGAGTTTAAAAATTTTTTGATGACCCTTTTTTACAATCCAAAAGTTAGTTTTTTTATGAGAAACCTACTTATCGCCGCCCTATGTTTATTCATTTGCGCAGGCGCTGAAGCCCAGACAAAAGCGAATGGCACTGTCGTTGGGAATCAGACAGTAATACCTATTGCAACCGCGCCTGCGGGTTATGCGATCTCCGGACAGGCCCTGATCTATTACCCGGATGATTATTTCCTTCCCCAGAATGCGAACAAGCGTTATCCCTTGTTCCTTTTTCTGCATGGCGCCGGAGAAGGCGTCAGCACGGACATCACCGAGGTGACCAATCAGTCGCTGCCTTACCTGATCAAGACAGGTCTGAAGCCCTACGGCATCGATACGCTGACGGGTGATACGGTCAAGTTCATTGTCGTCAGTCCGCATTGCGCTCAATGCGGCGGATCTTATTCCTATCCTCAATTACAGTATACCATACCCTACCTGATGAAGAACTACCGCATCGACACCACCTGTATGTGGGTAGGTGGTTTATCCTCCGGCGGCCGTGGTACTTTTAGCATGCCGATGGGGGAGCAGCCAGGGGATACCTATTGGGGGCGTAAGCTGGCCGGCATACTACCCATGGCCAATGGGGGATATGACAATTATATATCCACCCTGGGGGTCAACCTTGCGGATGCCATGAAGAGCGGACTGGCTGTATTATACACCATCGGCGACCAGGACCCCGGGTACAATGCAATGGGATTTGGCGCCTACAACAGCCTGATGAGTGCAAATGCACAGCCCGGAAAATATATTCCCGCGGTCATTCCGGGTGGAACGCACAGCGCCAATGTGTGGAATCCACCTTTCTATCTTACTTCCAGGATCTTCAATGCAAAGCACAGTGCGTGGGACCAGATGGCCAGCACGCATCGCGGCTCCACTTCCACACCTTTATCGGTAAGCGCGGGTTCTACCCAGACGATCACCCTGCCTATTACCAGCGTGACGTTGGGCGGCAGCGCATCTCCCGGCACGGGAGCATCGATCACCGGGTATAGCTGGAGCTTTGTCAGCGGACCTGCCAAGCCTGTGATCGTATCGGTGGCAGGTATCACAACCCTCGTGACAGGCCTCCTTTCAGCCGGTACCTACGTGTTCACGCTTACAGTCACGGACAGCAAGGGTGGGAAGGCATCCAGCAATGTACAGGTGGTCGTGAACCCCCTGATCAACCAGGCGCCCACTGTAAGCGCGGGCTCTGATCAGACCATTACCCTTCCTACCAGCAGCGTTACGCTCTCGGGCAGCGGTAAGGATGCGGACGGATCTATTTCCGCCTATGCATGGGCAAAGGTCAGCGGTCCTTCGTCGGGGACGATCACCAGCGCCTCGTCCTCCTCTACCACCGTCACGGGCCTGACACAGGGAACCTATGTCTTTAGTCTTACGGTGACGGATAATTCCGGCGCCAAGGCCGCGGACAACGTACAGGTGACCGTAAATGCCACGCCTGCCGCCAATAAAGCACCGACCGTGAGCGCAGGGGGTGATCAGACCATTGTCCAGCCTTCAAGCGCTGTAACGGTATCCGGGACAGCCACGGATGCCGACGGAAGCATCAGAAGCTATAAATGGGTGCAGGTCAGCGGCCCTTCGACGATATATTTTATGAATTCCACGCTTGCATCCACGGACGCCAAGGGATTGTATGCGGCCGGGACATATGTATTCAGACTGACGGCGACGGATAATAGCGGCGCCGCTTCCATCGACGACATGCAGGTGACGGTGGTTGCCGCCAGTCAGCCGCTGAAAGTGAATGCGGGCTCCGATCAGACCATTGCCCTGCCCTACGTGGTTGCCGCTACGGTGAACGGATCAGCTACAGACGGCAACGGCTATATCACCAGCTACAAATGGACACAGGTGAGCGGACCATCCACCGCTTATTTTATGAATTCAGGCGCTGCCAATACCCAGGTGAAAGGGTTGAGTGTGGCCGGATCCTATGTGCTGCGGTTCACCGTCACGGACAGTAAAGGCGCTGTGGTCTCCGACGATATCACGGTGAATGCCACCACCTCCGGCACATCCGCAAGGGCAGTGACGACGAACGCTTCCGCCAGCGCGCTGGATACGGATAATACCGCCCCGACGGTGAATACAATTACGCTCTGGCCCAACCCCGTGCGGGATGCCTTTACGTTGAGCCTCAACAATTCCTATACGGGAAAGCTGCTGATACAGGTACTGGATGTTGCGGGCGCGGTCCGGAAGTCATATGCTACGGAGAAGAGCCAGACGGCCACTCAGACTACGGTGGACATAAGCGGACTTTCCGCCGGGACTTACTTCGTAAGGATCCAGGTAGGGTCGTGGACTGAAACAAGGAAGATAGTCAAGATATAGAGCGGATTACATCCGGATCATTTGGGACGCCGTCCGACGGCGTCCCAAATTTTTTTTTAATTGTCAAAAAAACGTTTAATTTGGTATTCATTAAACGATGAATACATATGAAATCGAGCGCCCCCAATACTAACATGCTGCGAGATTCGATCCGGCCGTTGAAAAGACGTAATGAACGGATCAAGCACCCCCTCCTGCTGACTGCCCTGCTGGCCGTCTGCGCGTCCCTTCATGCGCAGAACAACGCAAGCCTTTCGATATCCGACACTTCGGGACCAAAGATCAGCCGTAACATCTATGGTCATTTTTCAGAAGATCTGGGCCGTTGCATATACGATGGTTTCTGGACGGGAGACCATATCCGCATGGATGTGGTGGATGCCCTGAAAAAAATAAAAGTGCCCGTATTGCGCTGGCCGGGCGGATGCTATGCCGACCAGTATCACTGGCGGGACGCCATCGGTCCAAGGGAGCAGCGGAAAGCGACGGTGAACACCACCTGGGGCATGGTGACGGAAGACAACAGCTTTGGCACGCATGAATTCCTGGAACTGTGCAGCCTGCTGGGTTGTGAACCTTATATTGCCGGCAACGTGGGGACGGGTACGCCGGAGGAAATGGCTAACTGGCTGGAGTACCTGAACTATGATGGAAAGAGCACCCTGGCAAACCTGCGCCGGCAGAACGGCCGGGACAAACCATGGAAGATTTCCTTCTGGGGAGTGGGTAATGAAAGCTGGGGTTGCGGCGGCAGCATGACCCCTGAATTCTATGCCATGCAGTACCGCCGGTACGCAGAATTCTGCAAGAGCTATCCCGGCGCGCCGCTGAAGCTGATAGCCAGCGGGGCCAACAGCGACGACTATAACTGGACGGATGCAGTGATGAAGAATATCACGCTGTGGAATACCTGGGGGCTCTCCATGCATTACTATACGCTGGCAGGAGACTGGAACCACAAGGGCTCCGCTACGCAATTCGGCGAGGACATTTATTTCAAGGCGATGAAAGCCTGTCTGAGAATGGAAGAGATCGTGAACAAGCATGCGGCCATCATGGACAAATATGACCCCGCAAAAAAAGTAGCGCTGGTCGTCGACGAATGGGGCATCTGGACAGATGCCGAGCCGGGCACCAACCGTGCATTCCTCTATCAGCAGAACAGCCTCCGGGATGCGCTCATCGCGGGTACCACACTGAACATCTTCAACAACCATACAGACAGGGTGAAAATGGCCAACCTGGCCCAGACCGTCAACGTATTGCAGGCGCTTATCCTCACGGAGAAGGACAAGATGCTGCTGACGCCTACCTATTATGTTTTTGATCTTTATAAAGTGCACCAGGATGCACACTCGCTGGTGCTGAAGCTGAGCAGCCCCGACTATACTTTTGGCGGAGAGAAGATCCCTGCCGTCAATGCCTCTGCGTCCCGCGATTCCGCCGGCACCGTCCATATTTCCCTGGTGAACATCGATCCTTCGAAAAAGGCCACTGTGCGCATAGCCTTGCAGGGGCTGCCTTCCAGAAGCGTCCAGGGACAGGTGCTAACATCCGCAAAGTTTACCGATATCAACACTTTTGATCAGCCCAACAAGGTACATACGGCTGTGTTTACGGGCGCTAAAAAAGACGGCGGCGACCTGGTAGCGGAAATGCCGGCTGAATCCATTGTCGTACTTGAATTGAAATAAGCGCATATGCGTGGATTATTCTTCGGTGTAATGGTCCTGCTCGCTGGCAGCGCTTTTGCGCAGCAGGCGGATGTCGCAGCCAGACCTCCCATGGGCTGGAACAGCTACAATTGTTTTGGCTCGGCCGTGCATGAGGGCGAGGTAAAGGCAAACGCGGATCATATGGTCCATCGTCTTCACGGCAGCTGGCAATATATCGTCGTCGATTTTTTGTGGGCGTATGGCAACCCGCCCGGCAGCCTGATAGGCAATCCTTTTCAACAGCGATTGCAGGATGGCTCCTATATCCCCTGGCTCGCCATGGATGAATGGGGGAGGCTGCAGCCCAATACGAATAAATTCCCATCCGCATTTGGGGGCAAGGGTTTCAGGCCCCTGAGCGATTACGTGCATTCCCTGGGTCTTAAATTCGGCATACACGTAATGCGGGGCATTCCCCGGCAGGCAGTATGGGCCCATAGCCCTGTAAAGGGTACGAATGGCATCACTGCCGACCGGATAGCCGACACTTCTTCCACCTGTCCCTGGATGAACCATATGTATGGGCTCGATATGCGTAAGCCCGGCGCACAGGAATATCTCAATTCCATCCTAGATCTCTATGCATCGTGGGGGGTGGATTTTATAAAAGTGGATGATATCGCCAGGCCATATAGTACAGCTGAGATCGAAGGATATCAAAATGCCATCCGGCATTGCGGGAGACCTATCGTGCTAAGCATCTCACCCGGCGAGACACCGTTGAAAGATTCCGTTCATGTCGCGCGGCATGCCAATATGTGGCGGATGGCGGACGATTTCTGGGACAGCTGGAAAGAGATGCTAAAGATGTTTGACTATGCCAAAAGCTGGGAAGGCATCGGCGGACCGGGACATTGGCCCGACTGCGATATGATCCAGATAGGTAAGATCTCGAAGAGGGGGCCGGTGGGGCCGGAGAGATATAGCAGGTTTACAAAGGATGAGATGGTGACGCACATGACCTTCTGGTGCATCTATCGCAGTCCCCTGATGCTGGGGGGGAACCTCCCCGACAACAGGGAGGAGGAAGACGAGCTCTTCTCCAACGAAGAGGTACTGAAAGTGAACCAGGAAGGCGCAGACCCCCGGCAACTGTACAAGCAGGATGGGGGCATGGTCTGGGTATCACAGGCGCCGGACGGCGGCAAATACGTCGCGCTGTTCAATATCAGCGATGCGGAGAAGGAAGTAGGAGTGGAGTTCCGGCAACTGGGCTGGAAGAAGACGGTGAAAGTAAGGGACCTTTGGATGCAACAGGATATGGGGTCATTTAAAAAAGATTACAAGCGAAGAATTCCTCCGCACGGGGCCGTTCTGCTGAAAATAAATTTGAATTAGATTTATTTCCTACCTTCGTATCGGACTTTAGGGGTGCTGGTTTACGACCGGCTGAGATAATACCCTCATAACCTGATCCGGATAATACCGGCGAAGGGAAAAGACGGACTCTCTCTTTCTGCGCGTTTGCGGCGCCTCCTACAATTCACATTAAACCCAGGATGTATGGTACAGGTCACCATCAACCGGGAAAGCTTTATGCTGCCCGAATCAGGCACACTGGCCGACGTATTGTCCCTGCTGGAGATCCGCCAGCCGGATGGGATAGCCATTGCCGTGAATGATAACGTCATTCCCAAAGGCGAGTGGGATGGATACAGACTGCGGTCTGCGGATAAGGTCTTTGTTATCCGGGCGACGCAAGGAGGATAAACAAAATTCTATAGATATGAACGAGAACACTCCGGATGAACATATCATCAGCCGGGAACCATTTCCCGCGAGCCGCAAGGTCTATGTAAGAGGTCAGCTGCATGATATACAGGTGGCCATGCGTGAGATCACCGTCGGCAATACGGTGGATAGACATAGCGACACCGAGACTTCCAATCTTCCTGTTACGGTGTACGACACCAGCGGACCGTACACCGATGCTTCCGTCGTCATCGATCTGCAGAAAGGCCTGTCGCCTCTTCGTGAGCGATGGATCGTGCAAAGAGGGGATGTGGAAGGGAACCCCCGAAAGGCAAAGACAGGGCGTAACGTGACGCAGCTGCACTATGCAAAGCAGGGGATCATCACACCTGAGATGGAATATATTGCGATCCGGGAGAACCAACGGGGGGATATGGAAGACCTCCGGCAGCATGAGGGTCAGCCTTTCGGCGCCAACATACCCAAGGGACTGATCACGCCTGAATTCGTCCGGCAGGAAGTGGCGGCGGGCAGGGCTGTCATTCCCGCCAATATCAACCATCCCGAGACGGAACCGA
>DASZVM010000825.1:0-3429 GCA_035547295.1 Puia sp.
GGAGGTCCATACCTGTAGCCTGTATATGGCCTCTTTCATCGGTACAGATCCACACCTGTGTCCAGGCCGGAGGGATGACGAGCTTGCGGATGCGATCCAGCTGCCCGGGGTCTTTTACTGTCTTATTGCCGAGCCTATAAGAGAACCCTTTACCTTTTTTAAGCCGGAGGATACCTGGCTGGCGGTTGCTCACATACACCAGGTGCGCTGCCGAAGCCGCCTTTTCATGGTCCCTGTCCGTCTGCAGGAATTCCTTGTGGGAGAGGGCAAGTGTTGTTTCCAATTCCATACGAAGGCTATTCCACAAATCATGCCTGCATGGCTTCCATTTTTTTTATCACCTTTTCAAGATCGATGCCCTTTCCCAATACGGGCTTGAACAGGTCTCCCTCACGCTTCAGCCGGTCGAATATATTCACCATGGTAAAGTTCGACGGTTTCAAGCCCTTTTTCAGCTCGTCCCAGTGCAGCGGGGTGGAGACAGTGGCGCCGGGTTTGGGACGTACGGAGTACGGCGCCGCCAGCGTCTGGATCTCCCTGTTCTGCAGGAAATCGAGGTATATCTTTTTCTTTCTTTTGGCAGGCGTACGCTCCAGGCTGGTGAAAGAGGCGATCCGTTCGTCCTGGTGAGCCATCTCCACGACGAGCCGGGCCAGCATGCGGGACTGGTCATAAGTGTATTTAGCCTTCAAAGGAATATAGATATGCATGCCCGTGGCGCCCGAAGTTTTGCACCAGGCAGGGACCTTCATTTCATCCAGCAGTCCCTTTATCACCAGGGCCACGGATATCACCTGCTCATAGGGGTTGCCGTCCGGGTCCAGATCGATGACACACCAGTCAGGGTTATGCGGGGCCGCCGTACGGCTATGCCAGGGGTTCATCTCGATACAGCCCAGCGAAGCCATGTACAATAACGATGCCTCGTCCGTACAGACCATAAAATCGATAGGGCCCTGCGACTCGCTGTCAAATCGATAGGTAGTGATCCAGTCCGCTACCTTTCCCGCCGTATTCTTCTGATAGAAGTTAGGGCCGGCAATGCCATCGGGGTGCCGGTTCAGCGACTGGGGCCTGTCCAGCATGTACGGCAGGATGTACGGCGCTATCTTATGATAGTAATTCAGCAGGTCGCGCTTGGTATACTTCTCTTTGGGCCAGTAGACCTTGTTCAGGTTCGTCAGCTTCAGCTCACGGCGGTCAACCTCGATCACCTGTTCTTTGGGGCTGTCTTCAGGTATGAGGAGATTGGTTTTGGCGGAGGATTTGATGGCAGTTTTGCCGACCGTCGTTTTTTTCCTGGAATTGGTGGGTGCGTGTACCATTTTTTCATTTTTTTCGTTGGACGCATTTTTATCCTCCCGCAATCCCGCAAAGATGGGATGACGCAGGATCTTATCCTTTGTCCATTCTGAGAATTTCACCTCACAGACCAGCTCGGGCCGCAGCCAGACGGCCGGCTGATTGGTGGGAGGGATCTTTTCGAAAGGGCATTTGTCGATGATCAGCGGCTGGAACCTCTTCCACAGCTCTTTCAGATCTTTGTCATTAAAGCCTGATCCGCTGTGACCGACATATACCAGCTTTTTCCCCTGGTATTTTCCCAGGATGACGGCCCCAAAGAACTTCCGGCTTCGCCTGGGAAGGGTATATCCTGCAATGATGGCTTCCGTACGGTGATTGTTCTTTATCTTCAGCCAGCTGCCGCTGCGGGCGCCCGGCTCATAGGTACTATCGCTTTTTTTAGCCATGACCCCTTCCAGGCCATGCCTGACCGCAGTCGAAAGGAAATCGATACCTTTCTCCACGATGTGGTCGCTGTAGCGGATACTGTCGTTGTTGTCCGGGAAAATGTTTTTTAGGATCGTCTTTCTTTCCAATAAGGGCAGTTGGGTAAGGTCCTTCCCATCATACCAGAGGATGTCGAAAACATAATATACCAGGTGGGCCGTATCCTTATGTTTCAATACATTCTGCAGCTGCTGGAAATCGGCATGTCCATGCTCGTCCAGGGCAACGATCTCGCCATCGACGACGGCCCTGGTATCCCAATGTTTTAATGCATCCCTGATGACATTGAATTTCTCATTAAAGGAAAGGTTATTGCGGCTACGCATTTCCACCCGGCCCCTGTTCAGATAGCTGACGACCCGGTACCCATCCCACTTGATCTCATAGATCCAGCCGGGACTGTCGAATGGCTGATCCACCAGGGTAGCAAGCATCGGTTTGACGTCGCTTGGAAAAGGCGTCCTTTTCGCCATATACGGGAATTATAGATGACAGGAATAAAAAACTCATGCCAAAGGTAAATTGGAATGAAGCTTGTAACTTACAGGCAGTTGCTAATTATTCCATTATGGATGAATTTCTCAGTCAGTTCAACCGCCTTCCGGACATTATATGGAACCTGCTCCTCGTTGGCGTGGCCATCGCCATCGGCCTGATCGTCAAGTTCCTGCTTTCCCTGCTGATAAAAAAGAAACCGGGAGACGGCAAACCCCAGTTTTCCGTCGCAAGAAGCATATTGTTCCGTATGGGGAAGCCTTTCAGCTATCTCCTTCCCCTGCTGGCCTTCAATTTCCTGCTGCCCCTGATGCGGATCCAATCCCGGTATTACCCGGGCCTGGACAAAGCGGTAGGCATCTGTCTTACCATCGCTTTTTCCTTTGTGCTCATCGGTGTGGTAAAGATCTTCGAGGATTATGCCTATCATTCATTCGATATAACAAAGGCGGACAACCTAAAAGAACGGAAGATCCGCACCCAGCTGCAATTTATCCGCCGGCTGGCCATCGGTCTCATCATCATCCTGGCCGCCTGCATCATCCTTCTCAGCTTTAACAACCTGCGCAAGCTGGGCGCCAGCCTGCTGGCAGGCGTAGGGGTAGGCGGCATCATCATTGGCTTTGCGGCGCAAAAATCATTGGGCAACCTGCTGGCCGGGTTTCAGCTGGCCTTTACACAGCCCCTGCGCATCGACGATGTGCTGGTCGTGGAAGGGGAATGGGGACGGGTGGAAGAGATCACGCTTACTTATGTCGTGCTGAATATATGGGACCAGCGGCGGCTGATACTCCCCATCAACTACTTTATCGAAAAGCCGTTTCAGAACTGGACAAGGAATACGGCGGATATCCTGGGCACGGTATTTCTCTATCTCGATTACACTGTTCCGTTAGAGCCGCTGAGACAGGAATTCAAACGCCTGCTGGAGGGCAATCCATTATGGGACAAAAGGGTACAGGTCATGCAGATCACCAATGCCAGTGAAAGGACCATCGAAGTCCGGGCCCTCATGAGCGCCAGCAGCTCGGGGAACGCCTTTGATCTGCGTTGCGACGTCCGGGAAGGATTGATCAGGTTCGTACAGGAGCATTTCCCCGGCAGCCTGCCGCACGACAGGGCAATACTGGAGATGCCAGCCCG
>DASZVM010000826.1:0-7431 GCA_035547295.1 Puia sp.
CGATATTATCGTGTACCCATTGCAGCGCTGCGATCACGTCAAGGAGACCTAAATTGCCTGTCTGCCGGTATGCAGGGTCCAGGTCGCCCAGGTAAAGAAAACCGAGGACGCCGAGCCGGTAGTTGATAGTAATGGTGACGATGTCGTCCTGGTCGGCAAAAGCGTGGCCGTCCATGCTTTTACCCGTGCCGCCGGTCATGCTGCCGCCATGGACCCAGATCAGTACGGGACGCTTATGGTCATCGATACCCGGGGTATACAAATTAAGGTAAAGACAATTGTCGGAACCCGTGACACCCAAGCCGGCAGGCTGCAGGGCGGCTGGTCCGAATTGAACTGCATCCAATGTATCAGTCCAGGGTTCATGGATCACAGGAGCGCGATACCGCAAGCTGCCCACAGGCGGCTGCGCATACGGGATCCCTTTAAAAACGGCGATCCCATTTTCATTAAGGCCTCTGATATATCCTTGCCGCGTTTTCACTACGGGGCCTTGCGCCGATGCAGTGAATGTGCTGAACAGGAAAAACCAGGCAAGTATTCTTTGACGGACGAATGACATGGTATGAAGATACGATAGATCAGCAGACTATCTCTTATATTTGGTGTAAGAACATTTATCGTGAAGATCAGTTATCATTTATGCTTATTTATTGCATGTGCTGCAAGCTTCCAGGGGGTCTGTCAGCTTGACAACCCTTATCCTTATGAAAAACGCGTAACCGAAATCCTCAAGACACCCCCGCCACCAGGCTGGAAAAAGTCCGGCATAACCAGGAAGGAATACCTGCTCCTTATGGAGACAATCGTAAGGCAAGCAGCACCCTGGGTCGATAGCGTAGGGGCAGTGATAGACCCTTATTACAAGGCCGAGTATGGACAAACGACCCCAAGATTCGTTTCTTCCGCCGCCATACTTTTGAAATTTGGATATATAAAGGACCTGAAGGAGATGGTTTTTCGGGCCATGACCTATAGCTGCTCACAGCTTGCTTATGGTAAAGCAAACAGTCCTGACTTCTGGATGCGTGAGCTGACGACTGCCTTTTTATGTTTGAAACCCCTTGCAGGCGAAGAGCTTTGGCATCGTTGGAAAGGTCTGCTTCAGCGGGTCGATCCGGAAAATGTATATAAAGTGATCAGCAAGTCCGGCCAGGGGATAGAGAAGCTCAACAACTGGGCAGTATATTCCAGCGGCGGTGAATCTGTAAGAGAAGCCCTGGGACTAACGGATCCCTCCCATCACTTTTTACAGGGCCAATCCTTTTTTGACAAATATATGCGGGCACAGCTGGCCCACTTCACTGACGAGGGAATGTATCGCGACCCAAACGATCCGATAACCTATGACATTACCACCCGCCTCCAGATCGCCAATGCCCTTGCTTACGGATATAACGGGCCATTAAAACATCAGCTGGATGAACTTTTGAGAAGAGGCGGCCTGACAACGCTGCTATTCACCTCACCGGATGGTCTGGCTCCTTTTGGAGGAAGATCGGGACAATTCCTGTTCCAGGAAGGCATTATCGCCGGCTTGTGTGAGCTGGAAGCCGGGAGATATAAAGCCACCGACAAAAAACTGGCCGGCGCCTTTAAGAGACAAGCGCATATTTCGGTGCTTTCCATGAAACGATGGATTATGGGAATGCAGCCGCTACGTCACATAAAAAATGGGTTCCCACCCAAAACCCTGCATGGGATCGATGAATATGGAAAATATTCTGTGTATTCCCTATACTGCTCTTCCGTGCTCGGCCTGGCAGCGCTCTACGCCGACGATGGTATTGATGAGTTCCCATGTCCCTCTGAGAGAGGCGGGTACCTGGTTGAATTATATCCCGCTTTTCATAAGATCTTCGCCTCCACCGGTACCAGCCAGATCGAGATCGACACAAAAGCGGATCAGCACTATGACGCCACCGGGCTGGGCAGGTTCCAGGTAAAAGGCGTACCTATAGAACTGGGGTTAAGCATGCCTTTTGCCGCTCATCCCATGTATCGTATAAATGATAGCCTGAAACCACACGAGGCTTATGCCATCGGACCCGGGTGGAGGAGCAACGGCATCCGGGAGTCCCTTGCCCCGGATACTGGTCTGACCCATCAGACAAAGATTGTCCATCTAAGCCGCGACGCAGTCACTTTTAGTGTAACCTACAGCACCTCCGGCAATCTGACCGTTGAGCAAGACTACACCCTCACAGCAAATGAGCTAAGTATCATATCTTCGATCCATCCACTTCAGGGAAGTGTCGACACAACTTATTTTACAATCCCACTACTCATATCCGATGGCGCCACAAAAAGCAAATTGACCAAAACTCCCGGCAATATCAGGGTTGACTACCTGGGACATAGCTATCGTCTGCTGTTTGACAAAAAGCTTCCCTATGAGATCTCATCGGCCGTCTTTGCCAACAGGAACGGTATCTATAAAAACCTTGTAATCAAAAACGCAGGCAGCACCCTACAGATAAAGCTGAGACTTAATTGATAATTCGATAATTTTTCCTATATTACACATAAGATTTTATCCCCTTATTTATTGGACGTCCTCCTCTGATACCTTCGCACGTCATTTTTTAATCAACATAAACTTGCCATCATGAAAAATCCCTTCGCTCTGGCCGCCCTGGTTATTTTTGCCGCCTGCAACAGTAATACGCCTGATTCAAAGATCGATTCTACAGCATCCACACCGGATTCAGCTTCTATGGCGAAGATCATTCATTCTCCCTATGACGTCCGATATTCATCAAAATTTGTGATGGACGATCCAAAAAATGCCGAATCGCTGCTCGCTATCTGGAAAGCATACGACAATGGCGACTTAAGCGCCAGCAGAGATCTGTTTGCCGACACCGTGGAAGCGCAATTGGCGGACGGCTCCTATATGAAGGCCTCCCGGGACAGCATGCTTGCAGGGATACAGGCATACAGAAATACATTCAAGAGCGCCGTCGATAAGGTAGACGCGATCATGGCGGTTAAAAGCACGGACAGGAACGAACACTGGGCCCTGATCTGGGGAACGGAGATCAATACGCATAAAGACGGTAAAGTCGATTCAACAGATCTGCAGGAAACCTGGAGATTTAATAAAGACGGCAAGGCCAATCTCGTTTTCCAATACAAAAGCAAGGGAGCTCCACCTGCGAAAAAAAAGTAAAATAATATTTTTACCAGATCTTTATCCTCTGATCCTCGGGTAAATAATCTTTATCACCCGGCTGCACATTAAATGCCTTATAGAACGGGGCTGAGCTCATCAGCGGACCATTTACACGCCACATAGCCGGCGAATGGGGATTGGTATTTATATACATCCGGAGAAAAGCGTCCCTTGTCTTCACTCTCCATATCCTGGCAATCGAGAGAAAGAAACGCTGATCCGGCGTAAAGCCATCGATCCTGGTTGAATCCTGTCCCTCTTTTGTCATCTTAAAGGCATCGTAGGCAATAGCCACACCGCCATTGTCCGCCGTATTCTCGCCGACCGTCAGGGCCCCCTTTATATGAGCCGTGTCCAGAACGGTAAACGAACTATACAGGTCGATCACTCTTTTTGTCTTTGCCCTGAACTTCTCGTTATCCTCCTTTGTCCACCAGTTCTTTACATTACCATCCTTATCGAACTGCGCACCCTGGTCATCAAAGGCGTGCGTCATCTCATGCCCAATGACCATCCCGATGCCGCCATAGTTGATGGCATCATCCGCCGCAAAATCAAAATAAGGGAATTGCAAAATACCGGCTGGGAAAACGATCTCATTATACGGCGGGTTATAGTAAGCGGTAACCGTAGAAGGCGTTACGCCCCATTCAGACCTATCCACCGGCTTATTCAGTTTTGCCAGTTGGAACTGATACTCATTCTGGTTGAGCGAGAGTAAATTTTCAAAATATTTGGTCCTGTCTATCTGCACCTTGTCGTAATCCCGCCATTTATCCGGATAACCTATCTTTTTTGTGATGGCATATAATTTTTCTTTTGCCTTTTGCTTTGTGCTGTCACTCATCCAGTCAAGATGATTGATCCTGTTCTCAAAAGACTTTTGCAGATTGTTCACCAGGTCAAGTACCCGTCTTTTCGCATCCTCGTTAAAATATCTTTTTACATAGAGCTGTCCCAGCGCCTGTCCCAAAAGACCGTCTACGTTTTCGACCATTGTCTGCTCACGGGTTTTCTGTGTAGCCTGACCGGACAACGCTTTTGTAAATTCAAAAGAGGCATCCACGAATGGTTTGCTGAGCGCCGTAGCATAGTTCTCCAGGGTACTTGCTTTCAAATAGATCTTCCAATCATGGACGGGAATGGACTTCAACAGCGCATTCAGCTTGTCATAATAGGGAGGCTGGGATATATCGATGGAATCCGTCTTTGCATCCAGGTTGGCAAGCAATGCTTCCCAGCCGATATTTGGTTGTTTTTTACTAAGTGATGCTATGGATGTTTTGTTGAAATTTGCGTTGATATCCCGCAGCTCAACATTTGTCCTGTGCGATGCCGCCATTTGCTTTTCGATGCCATAAACCACATCAGCCTCCTTTGCGGCGGCATCCGGATCACTGCCGGTCAATTGAAACAGCTTGCTGATATATTTTTTATAGGCCTGTTGAATAGCAAGGGTGGAGGAGTCTGTTTTAAAATAATAATCCCGGTCGGGCAGGCCGATGCCTGCCTGGTATGCATGGGCGATATTGATACCGCTGTTCTTGTTGTCGGGTGAAATACCGACCCCGATAATGGAGTGATTTCCTGTTTTTAGCCCGATGGCCGCAAATCTGACAAGCGATGGTACATCGTTGATGGCATCGATACGTGTAAAGATGGGCTGGATGGGCTCATACCCCCGCCGGTTGATAGTGGCGGTGTCCATGCCGGAAGCATAAAAATCCCCTACTTTCTGTTCGAGGCTTCCGGGTGTGTTTTGCGTTTTTGAAACACTATCCAGGATATTTTGCAGCAGCTGTTTTTGGGGAATGTTCAGGAACATATAAGATCCCACACCTGTCTGATCGTCTGCTATTTTTGCCGTGTCGTACCAGCGCCCGTTGACATAGCGAAAGAAATTATCGCCGGGTTTTATCGAGGAGTCGATACCGCTCACATCGATAAAGCTTTTCGTGGAGGTTCCGGGATTATTGTTATGGCATGCGCAAAAAAAGCCTGCCGCCAAACATACATATAGGATCTTTTTCATAAATAGGGTTTATTTAAAAAAATTTCCCGGGACCCGCAAGCCCTCTTCACTCGCCAGGACTTTCAGCATGACCTTTTGAAGCCCCTTGGGGATCAGGTCTATCTCCGCCTGGGTAAGCGGCTGAAGCAATTCAATAAATTCATCATCCTCATCATAGTATCCCAATTGCAGCACCCATCTGTCTTCGGGCAATAAGCGAATGGCCATCTCCTTATCTTCTTCATACAGATGGATCTTTACCACGGCCCATTGATCATCATCCTCTGTTTCAAAATGAACGTCGACAGCCTTTTTGCTCACCACCTCTTCCACGATCTTCTTCACCAGGGAACCGGGATCCTGCCGTATCAGATCTTCGTTTGTTCTATTATTTGCCATAGATGCCCCAAAGATAATAAGTCAACCACCGAAAACAGCTTTAATTACCTATGTAATAATAAAATAATCTATTATCTCGTTATTATACGTATTACCCCAAAATAAACCCTTCAATCCATGAGAACAAGCTATCGGCTATCTTTTATATGCGCTATCAGCTTTCTCTCGCATGTTTCTTTTGCCCAGGAAAACAAGCGTATTGATCAAAAAGGACTTTCCGGACCCGTTAAACACAAAATAAGCATTTTTATTGCGGGCGGTCCTTCGCTTGCATCTGGGAAAATGAAAGACAGCCTCTTTGTCAGCAACGGATGGAATATGAATGGCGGCATCTACCTGCCGCTCTTGTCCAACAGCAATAAAAACAATATAGCAGGCAATTTCTCCGCGGGCGTTGAAGCCGAATTAAGTTACTCGCAGCAAAAAGCGGATGGGGGCAGATCCGCCTACACAAACGTCTACCACTTGCAGGACGGAACAATTGCTCCAGCTTCTGCAGGCAGCACGCCGCATGCCGGCATGTTTCAGATCTTAGTAGGACCGAAAGCTGAATGGCTCTTTGGCAGGGTAGCGGTCTCCCCTTCCATTTTACTCGGGTATATGTCCCTAAAAAGAAACGCTTACACCCTTTCAGGTACGGTTGCCAGTCCAAAACAGACAGGAGAAAGTAAAAACATCCCCATCATAACAACAACAGATTATTCAGCCTCGGGTTTTGTCCTTCATCCAAAAATAGAAATAGGCTATCATCTTACACCGCAATTATCCTTGTTTGCGGGAGGCGCGCTCGCTTTCGGGCCTTCCTTTGAAAACAATTTCAGCTATTGGAAGCCGCAGGGGAACGCAGGGACCGGGGGTACTTACTCCTACGACCAGTTTGCAAGCGGATCTGCTAAAACAGCTGTATTCAACGGCCGTTGGCAGGCGGCTTCTGTCAGCATGGGCCTGCGCTACACATGGGTCAAAAGCACCCGTATGCCAAGCAGGTTGTCAATGACCCCGACTACTACCCGGCAAACACAGGGTAAAACCTTTGGCGAAAAGGTAAGCGGCGGTCTGCAAAGCGGCGGAAACGCCATATCTACAGACAGTACCAAAAAGCCGGGAGGTGCTGTATCATCCTCTTATGCCGCAGGAAGGGTTATGCAGCAAGGGGATACGAATACGACCCGTATGCCAAGCAGGTTGTCGATGACCCCGACCACCGCCAGGCAAACACAGGGTAAAACCTTTGGCGAAAAGGTAAGCGGCGGTCTGCAAAGCGGCGGAAACGCTGCGCAGATGGTTGCCGGCAACCCGATACCCGGTATTGTTGTTAAAGGCGGAAAAAATCCGCCGGTGAAAATCATAAGCAGTACTTCCAACAATAAAGGAGAAGTATTATTAAAGGGTCTTGAACCCGGCTCCTACCTTTTTACCCTGAGCGAACCCGGGCAATCCGCAGTAGTGAAAGGCGGAAAAGATCCGGGGACAAGCTTTACAAACCTTACCGTGAACAGCCAGGGACAAATAGGTTTTGAGGTGCTCGAAGCCGGAGACTACAAACTGATAATAGAAGCACAGGCTCCCGGTAACCCTCCGGCAAATGAGACCAGGAAAAAGGTAATAGAGAAAGCTTCATCAGGCTTAAAAGACACCCTGAAAACAAATGTTTGATATCCTTAAAAAATAGTATTCATTTACATAGTATCGATCAACAAAGCGTGTCTCTTAGTATGTAATAATAGTATTTCATGAATTACATGCTGCCATTCGCGTTATTCGCAATCGTTCTTTTACCGGCCTGTACTCCGGATTCCCGTGAAAGTGAAATAAAAGCCGGGACAAATAAGTTAGGGCAACGGGT
>DASZVM010000827.1:0-3059 GCA_035547295.1 Puia sp.
CGTCTCCGCTGAAAGTTTCGCCAGGCTTGGCCACCAAAAGGGCGCTCAGCTGGAGAAGCTCTTTTCTTGCCTTTGGGATACGGGCGCTTTTTTTATGTACCCTGCTTAGTATTACAGTACCCCATTCTTTACGGGTATAGATCTCGAAGGTGTCTGAAAGCCGCCGGATGCTGCCCAGCCCATGACCAAGCGTTTTTGTCGTCGAAGCCCCATCAAGCAACATTTTTTCAGGGTCCATCATGCCGGGTCCATTGTCCAGGCTGATAAGATCGAGGGTAACACCCTCTCCGGTCTGTTGAACGCACACCAGCATTTCGCCGCCGGTGGCATGCTTTACCAGGTTGCTGCCCATTTCAGATACGATGATGTCTATTTCCGCCAGCTTTTTAGACTCGAACCCACCCTGGATTGCCAACTTGTGGATCTCCTTTTTCAGGATGGCCAGGTAGCTTCTGTCGCCGGCATTGAAGCTTATATAGGGTGTGCTAACCATGGGCCCATTTGATTATCATCACCGTAGTTCCTTTGCCGACCTCGCTCTCGATATTGAATTCATTGGCCAGTCTTTTTGCGCCGGGCAGCCCCAACCCCAGGCTCTTGCCCGTACTATATCCATCCTTCATCGCCAACCCGATATCCTTTATCCCCGGTCCCTTATCCTTGAATGTAAGACGGATGCCGTTGTCTCTTCCCCTGGTAATGACCTCGATGATTACCCTGCCGCCATTTGCATAATTAAGCATATTACGTACCAGCTCGCTGGCAGCCGTGATCAGCTTTGTCTGGTTGACCAATCCCATTTTTATTTTGACAGCATGCTCCTTTACCCGGTTGCGAAAAGCCACCACATCCTGTTCTTTGTTTATCTGCATTTCATCTTTAGAGAGCGTTACTATCATCGTCTTCGGTGGTTTCATCCTCCGATTCGACAGGGTCGATCATGGAGTGAAGGAGCTCCATGCCCTTTTCTACATTCAGCGCCGTACGGACGCCATGGAGGGGCAGCCCCAGTTCCACCAATGTGATAGCCACGGCCGGTTGCATGCCAACTACGACGGTCTGGGCATCGAGTATACGGGTCATATTGGCGATATTGCCGATGATCCTGCCCATAAATGAATCGACGATGCTGACAGCAGAGATATCGATCAACACGCCTTTGGCGCTGACCTTGTTCACCATTTTGATCAGGTCCGCCTCCAGGTTCAGGGCCAGGCGGTCATATAAGTCCACCTGTATGGTCACCAGTAAAAAGGACCCCATTCTTAAAATAGGTATCTTTTCCATTTGTAGGGATGCGTATTAATTTTTTGTTTCTTTCACTTTCTTTTTCACTTCCAGCAGCAGCATGCTATAAGCATAGCTCAAGGCGCTTGCCAGCGACGACTTGGTTACGATGCCGGACAGATCGATGCCCAAGTGCACTACCGTCTGGGCGATCTCGGGGCGTATGCCGCTGATGATGCATTCGGCGCCCATCAGACGGGTGGCGCTTACTGTTTTTATCAAGTGTTGTGCCACCAGCGAATCCACGGCGGGTACTCCCGATATATCGAGGATGGCTATGCTGCTGCCCGTCTCTACTATCTGTGACAGGAGGTTTTCCATCACTACCTGCGTGCGGGAGCTATCCAGCGTACCGATGATCGGTAAAGCAAGTATCCCATCCCATACACGGATGACAGGCGTGGATATCTCCGCGATCTCATCCGTCTGTCGCAGGATCACCTCTTCACGGCCCTTGATAAAAGATTCAAAGGTAGAGATGGCCAGGTTGTCCAGGCTATTGCTGACAAAAAGACTTTCATCATAGAGCGTTTTGGCATCCTTGATCTCTTCGCTTAACATCTTTAGCAACGCTTCTTTCAGACTGAATATATATATGCCGGTCTCGCGTGGGGAATAACCGCTGCGGGCGCGGGTAAGTGTAATGCTTTCGAGGATTTCCATTGCCGGATTGTCTTCCGCGGCGCCGCCGCCCGCATCTGTGCTTACCAGGTTGATCACCGCATCCAGCAGTTCCTCGGACTGCGCCCTGGATTCTTTATTGGTAATGAGGTCTTCTTTCAGCGAATCATTGGCCAACTGGCCGTTGATCCAATATTCCAATATCTGTTTTCTCTTTTTGAGAAGAAGCTTTGCAATTTCTGCGGACATACGAAGGTATTTTGACAAATATAACGGTAAATCATACCTCTTAATAGAAAGCTTAAACTTTATTCTACTGAGCTAACGAGTGTTCTATAAGTGGGGAATTTTTTCTACAATTTATTTATCCCTTTTTTTGAAAAAGCCGCGCAGCAGCCAGTTGTGCTGCACCGCTTCCAGGTCATCGGCGAGCTCTTTGCTGGATACCCGCAGGTTCTTTATCACACGTTGAAGGTTATCCGCAGTTTCCTGGTCGTTCAGCAGCAGACCGATGGGCTTATCAGGATCGTTTATGCTGCTGTTGATATTGTCTCCCGTCTTTTGCATTTTCCGGGCAAAATCCGAAGCATTTTCGGCTGCGTCATTCAATCTCGCGACGGTAGCCTTCAGGTTGGCGAAAACAGTGGTATCCGTCACCAGCTGTTCTGCAAGGCTGCCGGGTTTTCGAAGGCCGGCGGTATAATCCTGCAGGTTACGGATGATCTTTTGACTGCCGGCAGTAGCCGCCTGCAGGTTGCCGATGGAGGTCTTGAGATCATTGCCCAGTGAAGGATCGTTGATCAGCTGTCCAAGCGTACCTTGCCCCGCTGCCAGCTTTTGACTGATGGTCTTCAGGTTACCCGTAATTTCCAGCAGATTGGCATTATTGGCCTGCAGGGTAGCCATCATTTCAGCCGTGCCGCCCTGATGCTGTCCCCGGAGGTTACCTCCTTCGGCAATGACAGGGGTTGAAAGAGTGCCGCCGTCGATGATGAGGATCTTGTTCCCAACGAGCCCATCCGTGCCGATGCGGGCCGT
Source organism: Puia sp. (assembly GCA_035547295.1). GTDB lineage: Bacteria > Bacteroidota > Bacteroidia > Chitinophagales > Chitinophagaceae > Puia. Next base: position 2,947 of record DASZVM010000827.1, read on the forward strand.
GGCATCCTGATGGATATGGGGCCGTGCCTTCTTTTCCACATTGAGTATGACCTCTATTCCGGAATCTTTGTCAAAGGCAACTTTTTTGACCGTGCCTACCTTTATCCCCGACA
>DASZVM010000828.1:0-5059 GCA_035547295.1 Puia sp.
ATGGTTTGGAGGCATTCCTGGCCACTTCAAAATACGCTTCGCCCGCAACCTCGACCTTCCGCTCGTTCCCGGTGAACTGGATGGGAAAACGCAGCGAGGAAGCCGCATTCAGCCAGACCCTGGTCCCATCGGACAAGGTGACGCTGTACTGCTCACCCTTTGCGGTGTTAAGGGTATTATAGGCCAGAGATCTGCTTTCGCTTTGTCCCTGGTAGGTCAGCACGCTGTCCGAATTCGATATATTGACCCCGCTGTCATGCCCCAGCACTCCATTGGAGGCCGGATCGAGCAAAATGGTCTTGCCATTGCTGAGCGTCAGCGTTGCCCTCGTCCTGCCCGGTGCGATATCATGAGGCTGCTTTGCCACCGGCGTTTGTACAAGCTCCCGGGTTTGGCGGGCATCTCTTTTATAATACAGGTAAAACCCTGCTAATAATAAAATGAGCGTAGCTGCCACGGCAGCCGTCCGGTATATCCTGACCGTCAAAGGCACCTTCCTCGTCCGCCGGCTGTTGATGTTCTGCAGCATCCTTTGCCGGTGGGCTTCTTCCGAGGAAGCAAACCCTTCCGGGATACTGACAGGCAGATCCTGACCTTCATTGTACCAACTGGCATACTCCCGCTTCTCCTCCTCTGTGATCGTACCGTTTAACCACTTGGCTTCCAGCTCATTCAGCCTTTTTTCATCCGGAATTAATGGCATGGTCTATATTATTTTTTTCTGAACGAACCAAGGGTTCGTTGGCCGAAGGCCAGAAATTAGATATTTCCGGAAGACGGGATATATTTTTTGGCAGCCCGGCTTCCGGACATTTAAGTCGATTGAGTGGGAAAAATCCCTGCATCGACGGGAAAAAAAATTTACGGGGTATGTTCCCCGTTACCAGATATGTGTCAGAAAATTCTTCAACCCCAGTCGAAGGGTCTTTACCGCCCGGGCAAGATGGGACTCGACGGTCTTTTCGGAGATGGAGAGATGGCGGGCGATCTCTTTTTGGGAATAGCCTGCTTCCCGGCTCAGCTTATACACCAGCTGACATTTTTCGGGCAGGCTGCTGACAAGGGCGGAAAGCTCATGCTGCAGCTCGTCAAAACTGATTTGCTTTTCGGTGGATGTATCGCCGGGAGAGGTCTGCGCAGCCAGGTTCTCGGCATAGGCAGCCATACGCTTTTTCTTCAATCGTGCATCGATGACCTTATACTTCATGGCTGCCGCCAGGTACAACGACAGGCTGCTCCTGATATCGAGGATCCCTCTCCTGTGCCAGAGATCGAGAAAAATATCCTGTACCAGCTCTTCGGCGAGCTTCAGATCATAATTCAGCTTGTTGGCTGCGACAGAAAAAAGCCTGTTCCAGTATCGGTGGTAGATCTCGGTAAACGCGGCATCATTCCCTCTCCGTAGTAGCTTTACAAGCGTATCGTCATCGAGCTTTTGCATCGTATAAGCGTAAAATTAAGCACAATTACTTATACAACGCAAAATTCCCTTACACCTCCTTTTGCAATGGGTTGCTTGTCAGCGGATCGATCACTGTTTTTACTTCGGAGATGCTGTTTATGGGAAATTTTCCCAGCCTGGCATGCTCACGGACGACTTCTTCGCTTTCAGCGATATGGATGCAATAGAACTTATCCTCCGTGATAAAAGATTGTATCCAATAGTAAGGTTTACCCAGCTTCCTGATGGCTTCAAGAGAGGCCTGAGAGAGCGCCTGTAATTCTTCGGCCGTGAGGTTGCCCGCGCCCGGAAGGTTTCTCTCGACAACGAACTTCTTCATACAAAAGATTTTAGGTCAAAATGGTCTGATAAATTTGCGAATATTCTCCCTATTTTATGACAGAGGTATTCCCTATTTAAGAAATAAGCACTCCCTATTTTAAGATCCCCAGTTGCTTGGCTTCCTGAACGGCCTTCAAACGGGTGCTTACATCCAGTTTGAATAGTATCGCTGATATATGATGATCGACTGTCTTAGCCGAGATAAATAGTCTTGCTGCGATCTCTTTGTTCTGCATGCCTTCCTTTAACAATTGCAATACCCCCAGCTCCCGCTCGGTGAGCAATGCCGGATTGGATTGCGTGCTCTTTCTGATACCACGGGGAATGCTCCTGATCCCCGATGCTCTCATTTCCCTCTTTAGTTTTTCATGGACGGCATTGGCGCCCAGTTTACGGACAGCCTGAAGAGCCTTTATCTTGTCGTCTTCATCTCCCTCGAACATGGCCAGGGCATGCTCATACGGGCAGCCTAACTGCTGCCATAGCACAACCGCGTTTGCCCTGCTAGCCGGATCATGGAACTCATAGCCTTCCCACCGCTCGCAAAGCTCCACCTGCTGTCCCCTGGCCTTTTGCAGCCAAAATGCAAATTCATTATTCCCATACAGGCTCCCTATATGGCTGACCATGCCGGCAGCCAGGTCGATGGCTTCCTGTTCGATAAAGGCCTTGCCCATGATCCATTCATATTCAAAAAAAGCCGTCAGCACAGGAACGATCCTTTGCAGTTCCATCGTTTCGAACGCTTTTTCCTTTGCCTCCATCAACAGGGGCAGCACGCCTGGCTCACCCCTTCTCATCCTGACCCTGGCGACAACGACAAGGGCGCCGATCCTGACGATGGATGTCTGGGTTTCATTGCCGATCAGATCGCCGGCTATACGGCAGGCCTGCTCCCAATCACCTGTCTCCATTTTAAGCCGGGCTTTACAGGCCAGCATATAAGCCGACCAGGCCCCCAGGTCCCGCTCATCACAATACTGGATACCCTCATCCAGCATCTGCCGGGAAAGCATATAATCCCTTAATTCCACACCATAGCTTCCTAAATTCGTATAAGCGCGGGCCGCATGTTCATGATACGAGTTTTTCAACGCGATGTCAAGGCTTTGCCGGAGTAATCCATGGCCTTTCTCTTTGGATGACGCCATCCTCATGTAAATGCTGCCCACATTGTTCAGCGCATGAGAGAGGGTTTCCTCATCGCCCAGCTCTTTTGCAATGGTTATCGCCTTCTCACCCCAGGCAATGCCTTCATCCACCTGGTGGGAAAGCATCTTCAGCTGCGACATGTTGCTAAAAGCCATTGCTTTGGCCGTGCATGAAGGCTGATCATTCAGCACTTCTATCGCCTGCAACCCATGGCTCTCGGCCTGTCTGCCATTGCCTTCATACCACCAAAGCCGGGACAAAAAACGCAAACTGCTGCCTGTTTTCAATACATCATTCCGCTGGTACCACAAACGAAGCGCTTTTCCCTGATAGATAATAGCCTCTTTTATCCGGTTGGTCAGATAACATTCATAAGCATAGGGTTCATACAATTGCAGCAGTTGATCCTTATCGTTGCCCTGGTAGTATTCGATGGCGGTATAGTACAATTTGGCCGCTTCTATATGGGCTCCTACGGCTGCCGCCTGCCTGGCTGCTATGGGAGCATAGCGCACCACCACATCATATTCATTGGCGTTCTTGCCATGATGGATGATCCGTTCCATCCCTGTTTTTTGCCCCGGGTCCTCCAGCAGCATGTCCAGTACCCTCTTGTTCAGGGCCACCCGTAGCAGCGGCGACAGGGAAACTTCGATAGTCCTTCTGTACAGCTGGTGCTTAAACCTGATCAGACCGTTCTCCAGCAACAATATCCTGACGTTCAGACAGGGCTCGATGGCCGAAATATATGACGGCTCCAGCTTTTCCAGGTATCTGACCTCGCAGCCCGTGGGCAGCACCGATAGTATCTGCCATACCTGTTTCGTTCTTTCACCCATCCTGTTGTACACGGATAGTATGGAGTCCTTTACATTGTCGGGTACACCGGTGCTATAGCTCGCCAGTATTTCATTTACATAAAACGGGTTGCCTCCTGATATGCTGTACACATCCTCGCCGCTGTATCCCTTTTGTTCCGCCATTCTTTCAACGGCCTCCCGGGATAAAGGCGTCAGCTGCATACGGGTCACCGAATCGGGGGGCAGCTGGCCCAGCACATTTCTCAGCTGTTGATAGCCATGGACCTCATCATCCCGGAAGGTAAGGACGAAAAGACAATGGGTATATGTGATACGTCTTGCCAGGAACTTTATAAAATCCAGGGTCGCCTCATCCGCCCAGTGTACATCCTCAAAGACGATGAGCGTCCTCCTTCGCTGGCCGGCCAGCTCATGAAGGACCCGGCTGAACAATCCCGCCCTGTCGGCCAGGTTCTCGCTGCTTGTCCAGGACTCGCTGCCCAGCTGCCAGACGATGTCGTAGAGAGGCGCCAGCGGCCTGGGTGTAAACAACGCATCACAAGTGCCCTGGTATACATTGTACTCGCTCTGCTGCTGTTTGCAAAAAGCCCTTACCAGCGAGGTTTTGCCGATCCCCGCCTCACCGCTCACCAGGATGCAGTGCCCTTCGCCATCACTGGCGTCGAATTTCGACTGTAGCAGGGACAGAAACCCGGCACGTTCGATCAATTCCATGACTATTGCTTGTAAAATGAGGTGGAGATGATACTAAAATAGGGAAATTCCCCCATATATAAGAAAAAAATTGCAAGTTCCTTTGCCTTGAAATATTTAATTAATCATTATTAAAACAGTTAGTTATGAAGGTTTTACCTGTTTTTGCCATTATTACGGTCGTTCTTCTTCTCTTCTCATCCAGGCTATCCGCACAAACGAAAAACTATTATATAGATGTACATCACCTGGGGGCCGGTAAAGTGACAGCCGCGGCGGTTGCGGATGCCCATGCCAAAGACCTGGCTACGGAAACGAAGTACGACGTTCAGTTTATTAAGTACTGGGTGGATGAAAAGAATGGCGATGTGTATTGTCTTTCTTCCGCCCCCGACACCCAATCCATCCGCAAAACCCATGGTGAAGCCCATGGTCTTCTGCCGGACGATATCTATATGGTAAAGGGAGGAAAGGATGCACCCATAGTAGAGGGGAAGGATTTCTACCTGGATGTGCATGAGCTGGGAGCCGGTAAGGTTACAGCAAAGGATGTGGCAGGTGCTCATGAAAAGGACCTGGCGGTACAAGGTAAGTATGGAGTCAATTTCGT
>DASZVM010000829.1:0-3582 GCA_035547295.1 Puia sp.
ATTTTAGTCTGCTTTTAGTCCGCCGCGTGTCCGCTATGGTAATTACTATAAAGTTATAACAAATTCCGAACCTAATTTATATGCGCTTATGTTCATTGAACCTCATATTAAGGGTGAAAGACGTGGATGGATAGAGGTAATTTGCGGGTCCATGTTCTCCGGAAAGACCGAAGAGCTGATACGGAGGCTGAAGCGGGCCCGGATCGCCCATTTGAAAGTCGAGATCTTCAAACCTGCGCTCGATACCCGGTACCACGAGCAGAACATCGTCTCGCATGATGAAACTGCTATTCATTCCACACCCATCGAAAATTCTCAAACGATACTTTTGCTGGCAAGCGAGGTGGATGTCATCGGCATCGACGAAGCTCAGTTCTTCGATGATCAGCTGCCGGAAGTCTGCGACCAGCTGGCGTTTCGGGGCATCCGTGTCATCGTCGCAGGGCTCGATATGGACTACACTGCTCAACCATTCGGACCAATACCTGACCTGCTTGCCAAAGCAGAATATATCACCAAGTTGCATGCCATTTGTGTAAAATGTGGAAACATTGCCAACTACTCCTATCGAAAACAAAACACCAATAAGCAAATCGTGCTGGGGGAAATGGATATTTACGAGCCCCGATGCAGGAATTGCTATTATAATCCCGACTGCTGAAATTTGTCGTTTACAGGTGGTCAAAGATCGCTGCAATACAAGACTTATAAAAATGTTAAAATTATCCTGAATGGGAGGTTCGATCCGGCATATATGGACGCTGTTTAAAAAAGATCTTCTTCTGGAGGTCCGGCAGCAGTATACTTTTTATGGGGTGCTTTTGTACGTTGCGTCCACCATCTTCGTCCTTTATCTTGCCATGGGCGAGCCGGAAGGCCCTGTCTGGAAAGGGTTGTTCTGGATGATCCAGCTGTTCATCTGCGTCAATGCCGTCGCCAAAAGCTTTTTGCAGGAAGGCCGGGGTCGTCTGCTCTACTTTTATTCGATAGCGGGCGCAAGGGATTTCATTCTCTCGAAATTGCTGTTCAACGCCCTGCTGATGCTGCTGATGAGCCTGGTAAGCCTTTTTCTCTTTATGCTGATGCTGGGAGACCCTCTTTCTCATCTTTTATCGTTCATCCTGCTCAGCTGTCTGGGAGGGGTCAGCCTGAGCCTCGTGTTTACTTTCCTGGCAGCCATTGCAGCGAGAGCGCAGCAAAGCGCAGCATTGATGGCAATACTTGGCTTTCCCCTGATCATCCCTCAGCTGCTGCTGCTGAACAAAGCTTCGACCATTGCTTTTGAGGATGTCCTGCAGGGCGGACTGGGCAGCATGATCGCCCTGATCGCGGCGCTTGACCTGATGATAATTGCGCTCGCTGTGGTACTTTTCCCTTTTCTTTGGAAAGACTGAAACATAAAGAGTGGTTATTTAGATTTTTTGTCATTCCGGCTTGTAAATGCTGCTACTTCATTTAATTTTCGGCTTTAGGGAAGGCGTTTGCGGAATATGCTGCGTCTTTCCCCTAATTTTGCTTTTCCAAACCGAAGTTTAAGCTGGTTGTGTATTGATTAACAATGAGTTTTCGATGATCAGCCCCTTTTAAGAATGTCATATGCTCCGACAGAATTGGTGGAAAATATTATGCGTCGTATTACTTCTCTACACTTTTGTAGCCGGATTTTTAGGTCCCGTGCCTGCCAGGCCCATCCTAAATGAGACGATCCGTAATTATTATTTCCATATAGCCATGTGGTTCTCCATGATGATCTTTTTTATCATCTCACTGGTGTACTCCATTAAATATCTACGGGTCAACAATCATATATTCGATGTTTACGCGTTAGAGTATGCCAAAGCGGGCATTGTCTTTGGCTTGCTGGGGCTGGCCACCGGCTCGGCCTGGGCGGGTTTTACCTGGGGCGCGTTCTGGAGCAATGATCCCAAACAACTGGGCGCCGTGGTGGCCCTGCTGATCTACCTGGCTTACCTGGTATTACGGAATTCCATGACCGATGTGGACAAGCGGGCAAGGATCGGCGCCGTGTACAATATATTTGCCTTTGCCATGCTCTTTCCCACGATCTGGATCATTCCCCGCATGGTGGAGAGCCTTCATCCCGGCGGTTCGGGTAATCCGGCCATCAATGCGGATGGGCATATCGCCATGGTATTCTGGCCGGGGGCTTTGCCCGGCTGGACCCTGCTGGGAGTATGGATCACTACCTTACGCATCCGTCTGCAATTACTGTCCGAACAGCGTCATCATCAATAAACTCCTATTTGAAAAGAATATATTCAGCGATGTATAAAAAAGTTTACGCTCTCCTGTCGTTCTTTTTGTCTTTTTTGTTTTCTGCAATTGCAGGCTCTGCCCAGGATAGCACCGGTCATCTAAGGACGGTGGACAGCGCATCGGTGCAGCGGATAGAAATGGCCGATCAGCTGCGTGCAAGTGGAAAGATCTATGTCGTAGTGGCTGTAGTGGTCATCATTTTATTGGGGCTGATCCTGTATGTCGTCCGGCTTGACCGGAAGATCAGCCGGCTTGAGAAGGAAGCTAAGAAATAAAAAACGATTAAACCCATATGTTATGGCGGCACAAAACGAGTACAAATTTTTCGAAGCAGTAGAAAAGAGTTTTGACAAGGCGGCAAAGCATACAGCCTGGGACCCTGGCATCCTGGAACAGATCAAACAATGTAATGCCGTATACCGGATGTTCTTTCCCGTAAAGATCGGCGACAAGATAGAAGTCATCAAGGCTTATCGCGTACAGCATTCCCATCACAAAACGCCCTGTAAAGGGGGTATCAGGTTTGCCCTGTCGGTCAACCTGGACGAAGTGATGGCCCTGGCTGCCCTTATGACCTTCAAATGCGCCATCGTCAACGTACCCTTTGGCGGAGCGAAAGGCGGTATCAGCATCGACCCCAAGAAATATACCCCTTACGAACTGGAAAAGATCACCCGCCGTTATACATCCGAACTGATCAAGAAGAATTTTATCGGGCCCGGCACCGACGTCCCCGCGCCTGATTATGGTACGGGTGAACGTGAGATGGCCTGGATCCTCGATACGTATATGAGCATGCGTCCCGGCGAGATCGATGCCCTGGGCTGCGTTACAGGCAAACCCGTATCACAAGGCGGGGTAAGAGGGCGCAGGGAAGCCACCGGTCTGGGTGTTTTCTATGGCATCCGTGAAGTCTGCAATATGCAGGATGTGATGAAAAGGCTCAAGCTTGCGCCGGGCGTCGAAGGCAAGACGGTCATCGTACAAGGTCTGGGCAACGTAGGCTATCATGCCGCCAAATTCTTCCGTGAAGGCGGCGCCAAGGTCATCGCCCTTGCGGAATACGAAGGCGCGATCACGAATCCCGCGGGTCTCAACGAAGAAGAAGTGTTCCAGCACAGAAAAAAGACGGGCAGCATCCTGAATTTCCCCGGCGCGACCAATATCCCCAATTCGGGTGACGCGCTGGAGCTGGAGTGCGACATCCTCATACCCGCGGCGCTGGAAAATGTGATCAATGGTAAGAACGCGCCCAACGTAAAGGCCCGTATCATCGGCGAGGCGGCCAATGGTCCGTTGACACCG
>DASZVM010000830.1:0-5098 GCA_035547295.1 Puia sp.
CAGGCAGATCGCTTTTGCAACCGGATGTGGCAGAGGACAAACGAAAGCAGCAATGATAGCGGGGACACTCTTGTCTACCGTAGGATCAGCAGATTTTGGTTTCGCGCATGCTGTGTTAAGCTTATCGATAATCAGATCAATTGTCTGACGAATAGGATCATCGCCGAACTCTATTCCGGATGCCGATATCGGAATGGAATAGATACCTCCTCCTTTGTAGGGCACAGTCAGCGTATAGTCACGGCCTCCGTTGGCCATTAATCTCACTCTTACCACTGCTTCGTCCCCGGCAACATTCTCCTCCGAATTATCGATCGTATTCTTTGCGGTCACTTTAATATTTACATTTTTATCAATACCTGTTACAACTACGACGTGCTCGCCATTCGGCTCAACGGGAAAATGTTTAGCCTCCTTATAGAAGGGGTTATGTGCATTATTGCCACCAAGAGATATATTTTGCTGGAATGAGGTGTCGTTATCCGACATGATGATATTAAGGGAATCATCGCCTATATACCGGAAATGGATCTGCTCACCGGTGCTTAAAATAATAGATGAGTACCGTCCATCATTGTCTATGGCTACGAAATCGCTGTTGTGGGCTGATCCATGTTCAACTTGATAGCCAGTGAGGGACTGTGGTCGTCCGTTTTGATCCCTGGAGCCAAAAAAAGTGATGATGGAAGTATCTGTAAACAGTTGAGCAAGTCTTGGATCAGCTGCATTCGTAAACACGACTGCTGAATCGTTCCCATGATGTTCACTCCCGGTGTTATGCTTGTGGCAATTCGCCAAAAACACAGGAATAATAAATAATAATAGGGAAGATGCCTGTTTCATGATCGAAATAATTTAAGCAGTTAGAAAGCGATACCGATATTGATCCCCGCAGCCCGCAGTCCGAACATAGGTCCGTCGATCTTTGCCTGTACGCCCTGGTCGTTGACCGTGGCTGTTATATACTTCTTGTCGCCTACATTGAAGAAGCTTTCTATGTCATCCTTTACGCCGGCCTTATCCTCTGCCGACATCCCACTCAGATCAGCCATACCCGATGCGTCCCCCCTGATGCTGCCGGCATGACCGCCCATGATGTACCAATCCAACGTGACCCGTCGGGCTATCAGCCATTGTGCGCCGATCATCATTCCGGCCCCCCATATTTTAGTAGCGGCTTTAATGGGGATATCATAGGTCTTGGCGCCCGCTTCATATTGATACGCATAGTCGAGATCAAAATGAGCATAGCGGCCGTAGAGAGACAGGTAGAACCCGCGGGCGCCGGGCTTATGGCCCATGTAGAACCTGAACTCGCCTGTAAAAGCATTATTTGACATGCTGATCCTGTTGATGTCGTTTTTTATCCCATCACCGTCCTCTGCCACCTGGTCTATCACCTTTTTTACAACGGAAATATTCCCGAGCACCGTCCTGGGCATGAACCGGTAGCCGGCCACAAAGGATATCTTCCGGGTCAACGAACGCTCATAGCTAAAGCTATAGTTATTGAGGAATAAAGAGGCGGCATTGATCTTCAGGCGGTTCTTTGAATACGAAGCCTGCCGGTCCCCCACCGGGGCAGTGGTATCCCCGGTAAGGAGCGTCACCGGCTGGGAGAAGGAGAAGGGTTTATGGGCCAGCAGCAAGGGAGTAGAAGTCAATAGCAACAGAGCGGTCAAAAAGCTTTGCATTAAATTCATCGGTCGGGGGTTTAGGGGTCCAGGTCAAAACTAGGTTCCTCCCGGCTCACCGGAAATAGCAAGTTCTTGCCATTTTCTAAGGGCTATTCCTTATATTGCTATCATGGCGAAAAATAAAAAAGGCTCCTGGATGGATTATATCAATACCATGCAGGACAAAAGCTTCTCCCCCGGGCAGCTGAAAGTGGATGGCGTTGATAAAATGCTGAATATCAATCACTATTTCGCCGGAGTATTCCATCATACCCTGCCAATGATCTATTTGGTCGATTATTCATCGGGCCAATATCTCACCATGTCCAGGGCGGTGAAGATGCTGCTGGGCTATGAACCGGAGAACTTTACCGAAAACGGCCTGGCCTTTACGGTGGAGAATTATCATAAGGCCGATCTGCGTGTTTTCAATGAACAGATCTTTCCGGACAGGCTCTCCTTTTTAAAAAATATTTCTCCTGCCGAGCATGCCAATTATCTTTTCTCTTATAACTACCGCATCAGGAATAAAGAAAAAAAATATACCAATATTCTGCAGCGCAACTGTTTTATCAGGTCGGATGAAAAAGGCAACCCTTTGCTCAGCCTGGGCATGGTGGTCAATGTCGACCATTTTAAAAATGAAAACCCGGTTATACAGGTGATAGATAAATTAGGCGGCCCAGGCGAAGCGTCTGAAACCGTTTATAAAAAAGCATTCTATCTCCATGAGGAAGACAAGTTGTTCACCGCGCGCGAAAAAGAAGTACTGCTATGGACGGCCGATGGGTTCACCAGTAAAGAGATCGCCGACAAGCTATGTCTCAGCGAGAATACTGTCATCAATCATCGGCGCAATATGCAGCTGAAGTCCAATGCGAAGAATGTGGCAGAGTTGATCAGCTACGCGTACCGTCAGGGTATTATTTAGATCCAAGCACATCCTTCGCAAAAGCTGCCAGCAGCTGATTGGTCGATCCGGGCAGATCGATATGGACAAAATGTCCTGCCCCGGGTATGATGAAAGTCTTGTTCTGCCAAAGCCGAAGTCCCGCATGATCCAGATAAGCGATATTGCATACTTTTTCTTCCCCTCCAAAGAGCACCAGCATTGGTTTAGCCGATTGCCGTAGCAATGCCACCTCGTCGCCGATGCGGCCCGCCATTACGGTGGCGGCCATTTTCGACCGGAAATGGTCTTTTACCTTATAATAGTCCTTTTCGAACAAACAGTACTTTTCACTGCCCTCGTCATGACAGCACAACGCCGACTGCGTCCAATATTGCCGCAATGCTTCTGCCGGCACATCGTCTTCCAGCGAAGGACGCATGTCCACTCCCGGCTGGAAAACAACTTCCATGGTATGCTCGCCGCCCATAGCGCACGAGCCGATGGCGACAGCACCCATTGCCTCCAGATCATGCCCCAGCATCTCCGCCACGATATTCGCACCCAGCGATACGCCGCAGATAATAAACGAACAATTCCCCGCAAGCGACATCACAGCCTGGGCCATGATACGTCCCAATGCGGGAAGACTATAATCAGGAGAAAGTTCCGATTGGCCGTGTGCGGGCAGATCAAATGCTATCAGCCGGTAGCCGGACAATAGCTCCGACCCGAATTGCGCCCGCCAGGTATTGGAAGAGGAAGAGTTCCCATGAACGAAAAAGATGATCTTTTCGATCCCGGGATTCTTTTCAAGATAGGCGAGACGGATGCCTTCAACGGTAATGAATTGAGGGGACATAATGATAAAGATAGGGGACTTTCAATAATCGCCCTATCAGTTCATTTTCTTCTTCAGCGAGCTGACCTGGTCCTGCAGGTTGCTTACCAGGTTGGCCAGCTGATTGACATCCCATCTTTGCTGGGTATTGGCCTTGCTGATGATCATCTGGGCCTTCCATACTTCAAGGACGTCGTCGGTATTGACGTTGTAAGGCTGATAGGCCGTATTATCACTTATCAGGGTAAGCTTTGTCCTGGATTTATTATTCTTCAACACCCTTTTATATACAATGCCTTCATTGCGGGATACTACGATATACGTCTGATTGCTTTTTACCTCCTCCAGGTCGTCCACTTTTTCCCCTACGATGACCGAGCCGCTGGTGGTAGGCAGCATGGAATCCCCTACGATCTCAAAGGCGCGGTAATTCCCCGGGGCCAGCATGGGAAGGGTAAAGGTATTCAGCTCGTCCAGGAACTCGGGGTCGGCGTAGCCAGCCAGGTAGCCTGCGGCTGCTTTTACGGGCACCAGCTGTATGTCGTTGGTAGCCGAAGTCATTTTCTGGGCTCTCCTTTTGGAAAGATAATTGCCCTTTGTGTCGCTGAGCTCTTTGCGAAGAAGCTCGTCCAGGGTAAGCTTGAACATATCCCCCACTATTTCCAGCACATCGATGCGGGGTTCCGCCCTTTCTTCTTCATAAGCGCCCAAAAGGGACCTTTTGATGCCCAGCTTGGCGGCGAACTCTTCTTGGGTCCAGCCCCGTAACTTACGGAGGTATTTCAGATTTTGACCTGCAACTGACATAGACTAAGATATTTAGGAATAAAATTACTAATTTTTTTACCATTACCAAATTTTTTATTTTCTTTTCCTCCGCATCTCTTCCATAGCTATGAATCCGGGAGGATATTATCTTTTGGTCCCAGGGGACACAGCTGGTCAATTGTGCCAACATTAACGCACCCGGATGGCAGCTTTTTCGTACTTTTGACGCCCTGACCGTACCCATCCATCCTGCCAATTTGACCTGCTGCCGAGGGTAGCACCAAATTTGGAGGGGTTTATTCTCTGAATTATCTGAAAATTATTCAATACGAATCATTTATGTTAGGTATCATATCCAAAATATTCGGGGGTAACAAGTCGGAAAAGGACATTAAGACCATCCAGCCCATGGTGGCGGAGATCAACCGTCATTTTGCGTCTTACCAGTCCCTCAGCAACGACGACCTGCGAGCCAAAACGGCGGAATTCAAACAGCGTATCGGGGAGCATTTAAGCAATATCGACGGGGAGATCGCAGAACTGAACAAAAAAGCCGAAGAGCTTCCCTTCAGTGATATCGGCGGCAAGGATGCCATCTATCAGGAGGTGGACCAGCTGAAGAAGGACAGGGATGAGCAGATAGAGGAAGTGCTGGAAACCCTCCTTCCCGAAGCATTTGCGGTGGTAAAAGAGACAGCCCGCCGCTTTGCCCAGAACTCCGAGGTCGTGGCTACCGCCACCGAGCATGACCGTACGCTCAGCATTAAAAAGGAGCATATCCGTATCGAAGGCGATCAGGTGACTTATAAGAATACCTGGATGGCTGCCGGCAGTCCCATCACCTGGAATATGGTACACTACGACGTACAGCTCATCGGGGGTACTGTGCTGCACCAGGGAAAGATCGCGGAAATGGCAACGGGT
>DASZVM010000831.1:0-5090 GCA_035547295.1 Puia sp.
AAAGTACTCGTGAACAAGCTAAACTACCTTCCGATCTCAAGGGGAGATATCCTCGTGTTCCATTTCCCAGTGGGAGACACAGTCATCGACCTGCCGGAATATCAATCCATGCGACCATACTATGACGTGATCCGGGAATTGGGGCGGGGAAATGCCGATGTCGGTAGGCAAATGGTGTTGACCGATCCCGATAACTATCCATTGTCCATCCGGCCGGTGTCTAAACGGGAAACTTATCTGAAACGCTGCATCGCTATTCCAGGTGATACACTCGAGATGCGGGATGAAATAGTATACATCGACAGGCGAAGGCAACCCTGGCCGCCGGAGGCAGAGACCTATTTCCAGGTTGTTACGGATGGTCGTCCGCTCGATGAAGGGCATATGAAGACCCAGTACGGCCTGGATATCTCGAACGGGGAAGAAATTCGCCCGCTTGATAGGGCGGGCGAATACGATATGCTGCTCACCTGGAGCACCCGCGAAAAAATGCTAAAAGATGGTTTCGCCCGACGGATCGACCCGGATATAGATTCGTCGACCGGAGCGGTATTCCCTAATGATGAAATACATCACTGGACGAGAGACAATTACGGACCTATCTGGATCCCGAAAAAGGGCGCGTCGACGGAACTGACACCCCTGAACTATTCCATCTATGAACGTATCATCCGCACATACGAAGGCAATAAACTGGAAATGAGTGACGGAAAGATCTATATAAATGGGCACGAACAAAACAGCTATACTTTCAAAATGAATTACTACTGGATGATTGGCGACAATCTCCATGGGTCGCAGGATTCCCGGTATTGGGGCTTTGTACCGGAAGACCATCTGATTGGAAAAACCAGCATGATTATGTGACGGATGATCTAGAATTTCAATGGCGGCCCGACGATCTCCATGCCGTGGGTATGCCATAGCTCTTTCAATTTTTTTTCCTGGTCTTTAGGAACGCCTTTTCCCAGCTTTGCCATTTGATGAAAGAAGTCTTCCATCGATCCGGCAGGTTGAAACAGGACGAGCATTTGGGCGGGGCCGTCGCTTATCTTGGCAAAGGCATGAGGGACCTTTCGCGGGGCGAAGGCGCTATCGCCGGGTTTGAGGTTGAAGGTATCCTCGCCTACCCTGATAACGAATTCACCGGATATAACATAAAACCATTCGTCCTGGTTGTGGTGAAGGTGCAGGGCCGGACCGCCTTTTTCTTCACGGCGGGTATCATAGATCAGCAATTCGCCGTTGGAGTCTTTTGAGGAGACTTTGCAATCGAATTGGCCGCCCATGATCAGGAGCTCCTGCTGGTAACGGTCTTTGTTCCCTTCGATCCTGAAACCTTTTTTGGGAGGTTGTTGGGAGATGGAGGTTTTGGCCTGCGTCATCAGCGCAGACGCGACAAACGGGAATTGAAGAAAGAGACGTCGGTGCATGTTTACTGGATTTGGAGGTTAATTAATAGGCCTGATCACGGATGGTTTGGAGTTTAATCCTACTTTTGTAACATGCACATTCGCATCGCCCGCAAAAAAGCCCCAGTCGGGGTTGTTAAGATCATACGCCCTGAAGTTCATGGCTATGGCATCGTCAACATACACTACCCCTTTATTGCCATCGATGATAAGCTTGATGCTTATTCCTTTGTTTGACTGGAATTTTACAGGCCGTTCCAGCTCGGCCATGCCGGGCACCTCTGACCTTTCCCTGGGCCATTTGTCGAATACCATTCTGCCGGCATCAGGCTCAAACCGGATATAATAGGCCTGATCAAAATCATCGTTGCCTTTAAACCATACCCCAAAATCGCCCTGTTTCAGCGACCCGGGCGTCATCGTAGCGGTTATAAGACACAATGAAGGCAGCGTCCCGGCCGAAGCCACGGAATAAGTGCCGGTCCCATGCAGCATCACACCATCGCCCGTGTCTTTCCAGGAACCGGCGCCCTGTGTAAACCTGACAGGCTGCTCTACAGTAAAAGCAGCCGCAACGGAAGCCGGCATTTTTACGGCTAAAAGACCGTCGGACTGCTGCCATATTTCGTGAACGATGAGATTGCCGCCCCACTGCCAGCCGCCGCTGTCTTTTGAATCATCCCTGGTGGGGTTCCATCCAAAAAGGAAGCGTTGTTTCCCATCTGAAGCGGTTTTCGCAGCATAAAAAGCGTGACCGTCAAAATCGTCATGTACAGGGATGATCCATGGGCCTCTCCATGAACGGCTCATGCGGTAGCGTGTCCTGACCTTGTCTGTAAATTCTGAAAAAATAAGATACCACCAGTCACCCATTTTAAAGAGGTCGGGGCACTCATGAGTAAAATAAAGCCCCGGATCGTACAATGGCTTTTCCACCGTCCAGTGAGCAAGATCGGTTGAGCTGCAGCAGGCGGTAAGACCCCGCCGCCTGGGTATGCCATTTTTATTTCTCGCAGCTACCAGCATATAATATCTGGCTGATGAAGGCTCAAAAAATACGAACGGGTCGCGCCAGTCATCTTTCTCATAACGGTCTGCTGGCGCAAAGAAAGTTTCCGAAGGCAGCTTTTGCCAGTTGGACAGGTCGTCGCTTATGGCATGCATGATACCCTGCATAGGCTTACCCTGCTCTGCCAGGTGGGGATTATGACCGGTATAAAAGATGTGGAACTTGTCGTTGGTCCTGAGCGCTGACCCTGTGAAAACAAACAGGTCCTGTTCCGCCGCGGTACCACGTGCCAGCATTTGGCCGTGTTCGGTAAAATTTACAAGATCAGTGGTGGAGATGCGGTACCAGGGCACGCCTTCACCGTGCTTTGCCGTATCGCGCCAGTCAAGGAGGAAGAAGAGCTCATACCGGCCATTGTAGAACATGGGGATAAAATCTCCCGCCCAGGCATCCCGGGGGCGATAGAAGAAGTCCCGGCCTTCTTCCGATGCAGGACTGATATGGTCAGAGGCGAATGTATTCTCACGAAACATGGCGGATGCCATAAAAGGCATCAGTCCTGTTGCTTTTAAAAACTTTCGTCTTTCCATAAGCCTGGTTTTTCTGTAAGATACAAAACAGGCGGCGATGGGGAGGCGGATTTATTTGATAAGCAGCTGCTGCCGGTGGATGGTGTCCCATGTCAAGCCAAGGTCAACCTGATGGAGATACCAATCCTGCAAAGAACTACCTGATCAAATCAGCTGTCGGGGTCGGTAGAGCTTTCCAGGATCCCCGGACAGGGGTATTCAAAACGGCTGTAACCTGATGGCGAATTACAGCGTCCCATAAGTTTTTGTTAGGACCCCAACCCATCTTATGCTTAAAAACTTCTGGAGGATAGCTATTCGCCAGCTGGGAAAACAGAAATTCTACGCTGCTGTCAAGATCGGCGGGTTTGCCCTGGGCATCGCCGCCTGTCTGCTGATCGGACTGTATATCCGCAACCAGCTTAGCTATGATCATGATTTCCCCGGAGCCGACCGGGCAAAGGAAGTGGGCCTTCGAAAGGTGGTAGACTCGGATAGGCATGGACTGATCCGGCAATTCCTGCTGGAGTCGATGGTAACCAGTGGTTTTTCATTCCTGCTGGCTATCGGTCTGGCGGTGCTGTTGCTGCCTCTTTTTAATAAGCTGGCGGGAACTTCGATGCATTTCCCTGGACTGCCTGGTGGCTGGCTCCCGGCGTGATAGTGGCGTCGATGGTCCCTGGCGGTTTGTATAGCCTGTCTGGGCTTGTTTGCCTTGTCGGCTTTTATGGCAGAGCAGCGGCGTAAGGAAATGGGCATCCGGAAAGTGCTGGGGGCTTCGGTAATGCAGGTGGCAGGCATGTTATCCCGTGATTTTCTGCGGCTGGTGGCCCTGGCGATCATCATCGGTTCTCCTATTGCCTGGTGGCTCATGCACTGGTGGCTGCAGGATTACGTTTACCGGATGACGATGTATCGGAGCGACCATACTGGTGATGGTGATCGCTCTGCTGACTGTGAGCTGGCAGGCTTTGAAGACAGGGACAACCAATCCGGCCGGGGTCTTGCGGTCGGAGTAGTGCATGCTAATTCTTTTTTTCCGGCAGGATCAACAATACTATTCCTGCAAGCGCCAGGATACCTCCTGCGTATGGAGGCCAGTTGACCGTGTGTTCCTTATCGGCAGAAACGTGTAAAGGACCGGCGTCAACGACCTTCTCCCGACGTGTAAACGAAAATCCAGTCCAAATCACCATGACAATACCGATGACAAGAAGAATAGCACCCAGGATCTTTTTCATATTATAGAGGTTATGCAATACCTATGCCAGCGGGGAGTAAACAGGCTGTTGCATGGCATGGTTTTTTAACCCCGATACCATTATTAACTATCTAAAATGTAAGCTTATGTTACGCTGGACAATAATCTTTTTGATCATAGCTATCATAGCCGGGATCTTCGGGTTCTTTGGCATTGCGGCAGGGGCCGCTTCCATTGCCAAGGTTTTGTTCTTCATCTTTATCGTGCTGTTCCTGCTGTCCTTTATTGGAGGAAGACGCAGCCGGTCGGGGCTTTGAGGATTATCCAATGAAAAAAATATTAAGCCGTTGCAGTCCGCAATGGCTTTTTTGTCTTGAAAATAATAGTGTTTGTCATCTGTCGTGACCATTCCCAGGCAAATAATGGGTACAAAATGCGGCTCTGTCCATAAAGGGCGCTTCCGTCCGGCATAAAATTGCGGGCTGCCTGTTTCGGCATATTTGCCATTTGAAAGCTTTTATTTGTTCATATCTTTTAACCGTTCTGCAAAACCCTTCTGCATTTCCCTGATCTCAGCATCATACCCAGGCCGGTCGGCAAATGCCATTGGATAATAGAGGGCGCCTGGTTGATGTTTTTCGTGAAGATGGAATTGACCAGCGTGGGCCGCGAACCAGATATCAAATTGTATTTTTGGCATTGTATCCAGAGTATAGGTATAGTCTTCTCCTACATTTTGATAGGTAGGCATGGAGGGAAACTTCGTCTCGGGAAGGATGGAAGGGATATTGGCGATAAGCACCCGATAAGGACCTTTATTATCTTTTACCGTGAAGAGAAAGCTGCTTGCCCCTTTGGTATGGCCTGGATGATGAAGGATTTCAATCTTCATGCCACCT
>DASZVM010000832.1:0-6545 GCA_035547295.1 Puia sp.
GTCCCCGCGCGCCTTCTCCACCTCTCCCATGTGAAGAAAAGCTACCCCCCTGTAAAACAATGCTGTCGCATTCCCACTGTCTTTCCGGTAAACCTCATCCAGCAGCGGCGCCGCTTTATCGAATTTTCCTCCGTTGAAATATTCAGTTGCCTGCTCCATAAGAGAGTCATTGCCTTCACCACGCTCGGTAACTCCCACCATCTGTGTCTTCCCATAAGTGTTCAGATAATCGGAAGGCCATAGCATCACCACGGCAAAAAGAACGGCAGCCGCAGCAGCTATGCCTGCCACATATTTACGGAAAACATCCACGCGGATCTTCATCTTCACCACCTTGCTTTTCCCACGTGCATCCTCACCCGAAGGTGATCCGGCATCTACCCCCCCGCCCGAAGCGCCGCCCCCGCCGGCAGCACCGCCGAAATAACGTCCCCCCATACGGCCCAGCGTTTGACGAAGGGCTTCTTCCTCCGAACCACCGGGCAGCCGCTGCTCCAACGTCCCCTTCAATTGCCGGTAAAGTTCAACCCTTGCCGCCAGCGAAGCGTCGGCCCGCACATCCTCCTCCATCTTTTGCTTTTCTTCCAAAGACAGCTCATCCTCTGCATAGCGGATGACATCTTCGTTGGTATAGGTTGCCATAATGAGATATTTTTCATTGTAGGACTTAAGCCATCATAAACCTTAACCCGCCTTCAATACCCGCTCCTGCACATACTCCATCAGCGTCGCCATACATTCCGATTTCTTTTTCCGCAGATAACCATAGCTGACGCCTAACATTTCAGCAATCTTCTCCTGTCTTTCTCCCGTCAGGCTCATCCGCAGGATCTCCCTGCACTTCTCCCCCAGCCTCTCAAACTGCTGAAAAAAAAGCCGGGCCTTCTCCTCCTCCATTCCCACCCGTTCGGCGGCCGCAAATACATCCTCACCATGATTAGATAAATCATCAGCCGATTTTGTTACTGGTCTGAGACCCCTTTTCTTTATTTCATTCAGCCATTTCCGGCGACATACTAATAATAAGAAAGGCTCAAAAGGACAGGTCAGCTGCAATCCCTTATACTTTGCCTGGTTATAAATGTCTATCAATGATTCCTGGAAAACATCCGCAGCATCATCCTCATTGCCGCTGTTTTGGATGATCCAGCTGCCGACACGGGAGGAAAAGAGACGATATATCTCCTCAACTATTTGATTATCATTATTTAACAAACCCTCCAGGTAACGCTGGTCAGGATGGTTGGCCATCGGCGGTTTTTGGCGAATATCGAAAAAAAATGCAAAAAAGGGGGTAACAAAAGCCGGACAGCGCTGATATACCTCCAAACAAAACGCTTTTTTATGAAGAAGTCATCCCTACAATCCCTGGCATTGACACTCATCGCAGCCATCAGCGTCGTCGCTTGTAAAAAGAGCGACGCACCCGCCCCGCAGCAGAATAACAATGCTGACGGACAGGCCATGGCTGCATTCAGAAAAGAACACGGTCCCGCATTCGAGGATTTTACAGTAGACGCATCCACCGGCGCTACCGTCACCTCTTCCACAGGTACCACTTATACGATCCCCGCAGGCGCCTTCCAGACAAAAACAGGTGCATCCGTAACAGGGTCCGTTACCGTCAGCGTCAAAGAGATCAACTCCGCCGCCGACATGATCCTGGGCGATAAACCCACTCTTACCCGGGACGGCAGGATGCTGGTCTCCTACGGTGAGTTCTTTATAAAAGCCGCCCAGGGCAGCCAGGACCTGCAATTGAAAAAAGACAGCGGCATCAAGGTCGCCGTCAGGGCCAAACCCAACGGCCAGGAGATCCCCATGTGGAGCGGTGACTCCACCGTCAGCACCACCCTCAGCGGGTATGACTACCTGAACGTAGCCGTCACTATCTCCATACAAACTCCCGTACACAGCGGCGTGCTGTGGGATCAGCTGACCACCAACGCCTATGCCTTCTTCAACGGCTCCAACGGAACGCTGAACTTCACCATCGACAGCCTGGTGCAATGGAGGAATTGTGACGCCATCGTCAGCAACTCCGGTCCCAAGACCACGGTGCTCGGTTACTTCGCCAGCCACTATAATACCGCTACACACCAGGACTATACAGGCGACCAGCCGACCATCCTTTATTTCAAACCCCATGGCCAGAATACCCTGATCAAGCTCTACGACGTCATCCTCAATGCCCCCGCCGGCTACCAGGGCTTCTATAGCTATCAGAATTCCATGCCCATCGGTTTGCAGGGTACCTTCCTGGCCATGAGCACCATCAACGGGAAGTTCTATGCGGATATGAAGGACGTAACGATCCCGGCCCCCAGTGGCAGCAACAACTATACGACCTTTACCTTTGATCCCCAGGAAGTATCGGAAAGCACCATGGTGAATATGATCCTGTCGATGAATGACAAATAACCCGACCAACCAACACATATCCGGAGCCTGTACAATGTACAGGCTCCATTTCCGTTAAACTACTATATGCCGAAAAACACACTTGCCTTACTGGTCATGCTGACGCTCACCATCGCCGCAGCAGCCCAGGACTCCCTCCCCCCCGAGATCCGGGTGGAAGAAACAGGCGACAGCGTGCATTTTTCCGCCCGGTTACGCCCCCTGCGACAGATAGCCGGCGCCCCCACCGCCTTCTACACTTATTTCTGGGAACTGGGCGACGGCCGCTTCAGCTTTGATAAGGACCCCCTCTACGCCTATCGGGACACCGGCATCTACCAGGTACGGCTATATGCCACCAATAACTATGATGACGGCAAGGCGCCCCCCACACGTCCGCGACCGGTGAAAGTAAAAAAGAAGAGCAGTAACAGCACATGGGCCTCCCACTTCTTCCATGGCTCCGGCAACATCGAGATGAAGATCAACCGTAACCCAAGGCCCGGAGAAGACTTCGTGGCCATTGTAGGCTATCGCAGCCCGCAGCAGGAAAACCTCTCAGGCACCATCGCCCTGTTCTACAACGAGCGGCAGTTCGGCCAGAAAGGATTCGACCTGGCGGAAAAAAGATACTATAACAGGGAAGACAGCACAGGCCTCGACGACCTCATGGCCCGCCTGGAAAACACCGGTACCCCTTGCCTGGCAGAAACCCGTCACCACAGCTACATCAGCACCGCATCCAAAACCTCCGGACCCGAGATCACCTGCGAAGCAGGACCCGACTTCGCCGGCGAAGCGCAATCCATGCTGCAAACCCTGCAAAAAGAATACACCGAACACACGGTGCTGCATTTTCCCTCCATCAGCCGGGGAGAAGAGAAATTCGTATTCATGGACCTGAACACCCTGCCTTCCATGATACAGGACACAAATGCCACCGTAGCCCTCACGGCCATGATGGTGCCGGATGATCCCGCCTACCCTCCCGAGCTTTATCGCCTGGAAGTGGCCGTAGTATCATCCCACGACCCCAACTACATGCAGATAAAACCAAAAAGGATCAACTATCGCTTTATGGGTAAGAAAAAAGAGCTGACCTATACCGTTCATTTTCAAAACACTGGTAAAGGACCGGCAAAAAAAGTATCCATCGGTATCGCTGTCCCCCGCCAGCTCAACAGCAGCAGCGTACAGTTGAAGACCATGAGCCCCGTCTGCCGCTGGTGCGACTCGGCAGCCTATACCGGACAGAGCTGCATCGATACCGTCCGTACAGCAGACAGTCTCTATTTTATATTCAACAATATTTACCTGCCGGGATTGCAACAGGAAGGAGTAACCGATAAGGACTCCACAAAAGGCTTTGTGGAATACGCTATCCGGTTTAGGAAAAAACCAAAAAAGATCCCTTTCAGCACCCGGGCGGCCATCATATTCGACAAAAATGAACCCGTCGTCACAAACAGGAGCACCGCCAGGTTCATAAAAGGCATTTCCCCCGGCATCATGGCAGGATATGTATATTCTCCCTCCAACGGCAATTACTCTACGAATGGTTCCCTCCAGCTGGGATATGTCCTGGCCCCTTTTGCACCTTCACGTCCTTATTTTCAGGTGGAAGCCTGGGCAGGCCTGTTACAGCAGGACAATGCCACCACCGGGGTCATCAGGGACCAAAAAGATACCGCCATCGGTATAGGAAAATTCCTCATCGTCGGAAGAGAGACAAAGACCACCGTGAAAAAGAACAGCTTTGAAGTAACCCCCTTGCACTTCAGATACAATATCAACAACTGGATAGGTGTAGGCGTGGGAGCCCAGGTAATGGTGAATATCTCCCAGCAGACGACAACGGAGAACAAAGTATACCTGGCCATTCCCAACCTGCCCCTAGTTATCGATAGCACCGTGGCCACGGTCCAAAGAACAAAGACCCAATGGCTGCACAATTGGAATGCAGCCCCGTTCGCTGACTTGCAGATAGGCCGGGTACGTACGGGACCGGTCATAGGATTGCGTTATCTTCGTCTGCTGAAAGGAGACGTCTCCAATCGCTTTTTCCTCTATGCAGGCTTTAAGCTGTAAACATACCGCCCTGTTGCTGCTATGCAGTCTGCTGTTGCTTTCTTACAGACCACCCCCTCCCGCGCTTGAACAGCAGCTAAAACAGCTGCGCGAAAAGAATGACCTCACAGGATGGATCTATCTGCAGATACAATGGGTGGCCAAAGCCCCCGTCAGCAGAAGCGGCTTTCTGCAACGGGCCGTGAAGGAGGCCTGGCGTGCGCCCGCCACCGATGAAGAGATACAGGCCTGGCAGGACCTTCTCGTAAACGAAGGATATGCACTGCTGATGAGCGGCGACATTGTCCGGTCCACCGACAGCTATACCTCCGCCTTCCAATGGGCGAGACAACATGCAGACCTGGCAGACGAGCACGTGGTCCTCGAGAATATCCTGAAACCGCTGGGCAATAATTACACCCGCCTGGGTGACTATGAACAGGCGCTGTTTATCCACAATAAGGCGCTGGCAGTGGCAAAGGCCCTGGGCGATCCCGCTGCGCTGGCCGGCACATACAGCAACCTCGCCAATACCGCCAGCAATATGGGCAGGGCCGCCGAATCCCTGGATTACTGCCGCCAGGGTCTGGCAGTCGCCATGACATCACCCCCTCTCCACGGCCTGCTGCTTTCCGAGCAGGCTGATGCGCTCATCCAGTTAGACCAGCCTGCGGCAGCCAGGGAAAGCATACAAAAGAGCATACAGGTGCTGGAAAGCGCAGCCGCTTCCGAAGCAGGTTACTGGCTGCTGACAGCCTATCAACAGGCAGGCGACATTTACATAACAGATCCGGTAAAAGCCCTGACATACTACCAGAAAGCCCTCGCCCTCGAAAATAAACTATCCACAGAGCACGGCCCCCTTCACCAACGCCAAAAAGCCAAACTTTTTCAACGCATCGGCAGCCTCTATGCCCGCAACCATCAACCTGCCCTCGCCACGCACTGGTTAACCCAATGCCTTTCTGTCCTTATCCCCGGGAGATCCCTCGACTCCCTTAAAGAAAAAGACCTCTATGCAGAGAATACCCTGACAGACCTCCTGTTCACGGCAGCAGGGCTTGCCGCCGGACAAGACCAGGCGGGTAAGGCCATCCGCCTCTATAAGCTCTGCTTTACCGCAGAGAATGCCCTCCGCCGCCAGCTGATCACCGGATCATCGCGGGAACAGTCCGTTTCGGACAGCCGCCGGCGATATGAGACAGCCATTCGCACCGCCTGGGATGCCTGGGAAAAGACCCATCAGCCTGCCTTTCAGCAAGCCATCCTGGATTTTATGGAAGGCAGCAAGGCAAGGCTCTTGCTGGATGAAGTGCTCCGGCAACAGCAGCTGGCCCGTATTGCTGGTATTACAGACAGCCTGGGTGACAGGATCCGCCTGCTGGAAAAAGCGCTTATCTACTATAAAAAAGAAGCCTTACAGCAGAAAGACGGAACAGACAGCCTTCAGCAGGCGATAGCCGCCCGCGAAAAACAGGTGGAATGGGACCTCTCCCAGCTGCGCAAAAAAATGAATGCACCCGCCGCCCCGATGATACCCATCACCTCGAAGACCTATCCCCGTCAGCTGATACGCAGCTTCTTCGCAGGACCCAACGCACTATATATTGTAGAGCGGGATCAAAAAGGGATACGCTTCGCCGACAGGCTCGTCATGCGGGATGGATGGCAGGACAGCATCCGTGCCTTCATCCGCCGATGGTTTGAAAAAGGGCCGGGCAACATGATCAACAGACCTGGAGACTACTACAGACAAGCTTATAATATCTATCGTCAATTGTTTGGCGCCCATCCATTGATGACGGCAAGGGAATATATCCTGCTGCCTGACGGGGCGCTGAACCTCCTGCCCGTGGACGCGCTGGTCACCGTGCCTGCCTGTCCGCCCTCCCCCTCAGACTGGCTCTTCGTCATCCGGCAGGCATCCATTTCATACGCATGGTCCATACGCACATTGCAGGAGCAAATGGTGTCCCCCGGTAATGACGAGGGTTTTGCCGGCTTCTTCCTCTCCGGCACCCGGCAGCTGCCTGTGTTGAGCAATGTCGCCGCCGAACAAAAAAACATCGCCAGGATCG
>DASZVM010000833.1:0-2312 GCA_035547295.1 Puia sp.
ATAAATGCCCACGGAATACATCGTGGAATTGGAGATATCCTTGCTCACCGCATATCCATAGGTCAGCTGACCCAGCACCATGATCTTTTTTGAATTGAACTTGGCCCCGATGCCCATGGGAGCGCTGACAAAGGAAGCTTCATTGATAATATCGTTGATACCAACGGTGATGTACGGTTGCAGCCTGTACGAAGGCCCCAGCAGGTGATAGTAGAGGGATGCGTTCAAAAGGTTATAGGTCTTGGACCTGGTCTGGCTGATGAGTACATTGTCGTTGGTAACATGCCCGAATGAAAGCCCCAGGTCCGCGCTTACTGAAAGGCGGTTCGATAAGTTCTTATAAGCGCTGGCGGCAAAAGAGCCGTTGCCCCTTTGTTGAAAAGGCAAGGTATTGGCATCGCTGAGATAACCCTTCCTGTTCTTTTCCAGGAACCCAAAATCCTGGAACTGCAGCTTCAGCAATGGCGAGATGAACCAGCGTTTATCCAGCTCCCGGACCTGGCTCTCCTTTTCCGTGGAATCCGGCGCCGGCAGAGAGGCCTTGCTTGCAGAGTCCTGAGCAGGCTTGTCCGCTTCTTTTGGCTTGGTCATGGCAGTGCCTGTGGTATCATTATCTTTAAGCCAGGTGCCGGCATCAGGAGTGGTGTCCTTCGCAGTTCCGCTGGTATCTTTTGCCGGTGGGTCCTGCCGGACAGTATCCGTTGCAGGCATCTGTCGCACAGTATCAAGCGCCTGCCGGACGGTATCCGCGGACGGGCTGGTACTATCCTGCGCCCGCAGCTTTCCAAAGGTCAGCAGGAGGCCGGCTGTTAAGAAAATGATTACCTTGTTCATGGGTTAGTATTTATACCTTGTTCTTTTATTATCTAAAAATCTATTTTAAGCGCCAGCTCCAAACCGTTACGGGTAATGCCCGCGGCGCTGATGGTCGATATGTTGATGTCATATAATATCCCGATGACCAGCTTTTGATACCTCAATTCCAGGTCAGGCACGATCGCATCGTCATAGCGGTAGCCCAGCCCCAGCCCTACAGCCGCTCCGCCGGTGACCCCGGGGATCGATTTGGTATAAGAGAAATTATAAAAATGACGATAGGCAGGCCCCTGCCAGTTCATAGACATAAAAAAGCCTACTTCATCATCTGTCTTTGTGATATACCGGTAACCGCCCTGCACCCCGAAGTTGGTCTTCAGCCGGGTGGAATCCGATTTGATCTTATAGGAATAAGGCTTGTTCACCTGCATGGCCGAAAAGCCCAGGTACCATTTGTCATAACGGGAGTTGCTGAACACCGACACGCCTGCATTGAGATTGAAATGGCCGTATGACCATCCGCTGGCCAGAAGATCGCTGCTGGGAGCGCCTTCGATCGGACCATAATTGTCATACTGGTCGCCGAATGCATTCTGCACCCCGCTTACATTAAAATTGCTTTGATAATAGGCGCCCTGGAAGCCGAGGGCCAGATAGGTTTCCTTCCTGTTGATAGGCACCGCGTAGGAGATCCCCAGCATGCCAAGGGTATTGTTCAATATGCCCGCATTGGATTTGTCAGAGGCGGCGCCTGCGCTCAGGCTGAAATAAGCCGCATTGGCCTTGCTCCTGGCCTCCTTTGACATCAGGGGCATATCGAAAAGGGCGGCTACGCTGTTATAAGCGATCTGGCCGCCATATTGGACATTGCGATAATTGAGCTTAAGACTGTTCTGCTTGTCGGTTTTAAGGGATTGGTTATACCAGATTGCCATATCCTGCACACGCGAGAAGTTGATCTCCTGTCCGCGGACAAGACCCGCGAATAGCAAAAGAGACACTATGATATAAGTCTTCCTCATCTGGATATTGGATTTACAGTATTTTATATTCGTAAGGTGAGTAAGCGAATTACTCCACCCTATCGATCCGACGAATTACTTCACCAGCGACGTCATACCCTTCGCCACGATCTTCCTGCCGGTGATATCTATTCCTTCCGCGATCCACAGATACGTCTCCACAGGCTGCGGAACCCCCTTGAACCTTCCGTCCCATCCATAATTCGGGTCCTGCGTCGTAAAGACCAGGTTGCCCCAACGGTTGTAGACGTTGAAGTAGTGGAAAGAGGATATCCCCACCAGGATAGGCTTCAGCACATCGTTCGTGCCATCCCCGTTGGGTGTGAACACCTTCGGCACATAGATATTGATGGCCGCAAACTTCACTCTTGCCGGACTGCCGAAGGTAATGGCCTTATCGACCCCGCTTACGCTTACAGTGGCCGTTACCAATACGAATCCCGGTTTGGTGCTGGTGAGCTCGATGGAGACCTC
>DASZVM010000834.1:0-4563 GCA_035547295.1 Puia sp.
CGGAAGAGCAAGCACCAAGTCCGTAGTCGTCAGCTGCGTACTTGTGTTATTTGCTGACTATCTGCTATCGGCCATATTGCTCTAACCCTCAACTATCGCAATGATCGAAGTAAAAAATATAAAGAAAGGTTTTGGCGAGAAGGTTGTCATCAACGATGTAAGCGCCGTTTTCGAGACGGGAAAATGCAACCTGATCATCGGCACCAGCGGCAGCGGAAAGACTGTATTGATGAAATGCCTCGTCGGTCTTTTTGAGCCCGACAGCGGAGAGATCTTCTACGACGGCCAGCCCTTTTCCGAAATGACGGAAGAGCATCGTAAGGAGCTGCGTCAGCGGATAGGCATGCTGTTCCAGGGATCGGCCCTGTTCGACAGCATGACCGTCGAACAGAATGTGATGTTCCCGCTGGACATGTTCACAAAAGATACTTATGCGGGCAAGCTGAAAAGGGTCAACGAGGTGCTGGAAAGAGTAAACCTGAAGGATGCCAATAAAAAATTCCCCGCCGAGATCTCGGGAGGCATGAAAAAAAGGGTAGGTATCGCACGCGCTATCGTGCTCAACCCCAAATATCTCTTCTGTGATGAACCCAATTCCGGGTTGGACCCTCAGACTTCATTATTAATAGACAAGCTCATCAAGGAGATCACGACCGAATACAACATCACCACTGTGGTGAACACCCATGATATGAACAGCGTAATGGAGATCGGGGACAACATCATCTATATGTACCAGGGGCTGAAAGAATGGGAAGGCAGCAACAAAGAGATCATCTTCAGCAAGAACAAGCTGCTGAACGAATTCATCTTTGCCTCCGAGTTCCTGCAGGACGCCAAGGACATGCGAATGCTGGAGATGAAAGGCAAGATCGACAACAACAGGAACATGGACGACCTTTTAAAATAGATCCCGATATGAAGAAAATTTTATTAGTCTTATCAATCCTCTCCATCGGAGGTTCCCTCTCCGCCCAATCCACCTTTACCTTAAAAAGCAATGATCTTGGGGGCCAGGCTACCAACAGGCAATTTGCAAATACCTTTGGATGTCATGGGGAAAATATCTCTCCCCAGCTGTCCTGGGTAAATGCGCCCGCAGGCACCCAAAGCTTTGCCGTGACCATTTTTGACAAGGACGCTCCCACAGGCAGCGGCTTCTGGCACTGGCTGATCTTTAATATCCCTGCCAATGTGACGGAATTGAAGGCAGATGCCGGTGATCCCAACAAAGGGCTTGCTCCTGCCGGCGCCGTCCAGAGCGTTTCCGATTTCGGCAAACCGGGCTATGGCGGCCCCTGTCCTCCTCCGGGGCCCATCCATGAGT
This sequence comes from Puia sp., assembly GCA_035547295.1. Taxonomy (GTDB): domain Bacteria; phylum Bacteroidota; class Bacteroidia; order Chitinophagales; family Chitinophagaceae; genus Puia. Next base: position 1,328 of record DASZVM010000834.1, read on the forward strand.
ACATGATCACCGTTTATGCGCTAAAAACCAAGCTGAACCTGGGTGAAAATACGACGCCGCCCCTGGTAGGGTTCAATATCAATGCCAATACCCTTGCCAAGGCGTCCATCGTCATGTACGCACAGCAGTAGTCATATCAGCACAACATTAAAATACCGGGCTTTTTCCCATTTTACCCTTATTTTTGCCCACCGAATAATCAATCTCCCATGGCAATCTTAGTTGACAAAAATTCCAGGATCATCGTACAGGGCTTTACAGGAACAGAAGGGACTTTCCATGCTACGCAAATGATAGACTACGGCACCCAGGTGGTCGGTGGTGTAACGCCCGGCAAAGGCGGCAATACCCATGTCGACAGACCCGTTTTCAACACGGTGTCCGATGCCGTCAAAGCTACCCAGGCCAACGTATCCATCATTTTCGTGCCCCCGGCATTTGCCGCGGATGCGATCATGGAAGCTACGGAAGCGGGTATCGAGCTGGTGGTCTGTATCACAGAAGGTATCCCTGTACAGGACATGGTAAGAGCTAAGAACTACCTGGTGGGTAAAAAGACGCGTCTCATCGGTCCCAATTGTCCCGGCGTCATAACAGCCGGAGAATGCAAGGTAGGCATCATGCCGGGCTTTGTCTTCAAAAAGGGAAATATCGGTATCGTTAGCAAGTCCGGGACGCTGACCTATGAAGCGGCCGACCAGGTAGCCAAGGCAGGACTGGGTATTTCCACGGCAGTAGGTATCGGCGGCGACCCCATCATCGGGACCCCGACAAAGGAGGCAGTCGAGCTGCTGATGAATGACCCAGGGACGGAAGGCATCGTCATGATAGGAGAGATCGGCGGCAGCATGGAGGCAGAGGCGGCCAGGTGGATCAAGGAAAACAGTAAAAAACCCGTGGTAGGCTTTATCGCCGGCCAGACGGCTCCAGCCGGAAGAAGAATGGGACACGCAGGCGCCATCATCGGTGGTGCGGACGATACAGCCGCCGCTAAAATGAAGATCATGGCCGAGTGTGGCATCCATGTAGTGCAAAGCCCCGCAGATATCGGGGCTACAATGGCAAAAGTGATAAAAAAATAAACATAGTAAAACGGCCCGCGAGAGCGGGCCGTTCCTTTATTTGTGATGTTTCATCGTTCTATGATGACGATGCATCTGTTTACGATGATGATGCATCGGATGCTTGTCCTTCCTGATCTCCCTGTGCTCACGCACCACTGCATGACGGGGATTGTGAAAAGCAATATCGTTAGAAGCAACAGTACTCTGGGCCTGTGAAACACCGCCGATGAGAAGGGCGGCAGCAACGAGTATTGTAAATTTCGTGTTCATGATCTTTCTTTTTTAATTGTTGTGTACTTATTGTACTTGTATATAAGAAGGAGACGGGGATCTCCCGTTTAAGTACTGTACGTTATACCTATGTTAAAAGGAATTTCGTCTATGTAATCCTCTTATTTCCCGCATCTTCCAGATATATATTAACTTTAAAAAAGTTTTCTCCCATGACCACCCAATTGCGTATCCGGATCATCGCCTGCCTGTTCCTGCTGACCCCCTTTTTATCCTTCGCCCAGGTAAAACCGGACTATTACACCGCCCGTTGGAAAACAGTGGATTCCCTCGTCAATATAAAAGGATTGCCACAATCGGCGCTGGCGCAGGTAAATCTTATCTACGAACACGCGCGGCAGGAAAAAAATGAGCCGCAGCTTTTAAAGGCGCTGATCTATCGCGTCCGTCTGCAGCATGGTGATCAGGAAGATGCCGATGTCAAAAGCATCGCTGACCTGGAAAAAGAGATACCCGGCACACCGCAGCCGGCAAAGTCTATCCTGCAGAATATACTGGCAGGATCATACCAGAGCTATTATCAGCAGCATCGCTATCAGCTGTACGATCGCACGAGGACGGTTGACTTTATAAAGGACAGCATCGCCACGTGGAGCGCTGATGACTTTCATAAAAAGATAGGCGATCTCTATCTCGCCTCCCTGGCAGAGGAAAAATTGTTGTCGTCGACCCGGCTGGACATCTATGATCCCCTTATTGTCAAGGGTAATACTCGCAGCTTACGTCCAACCTTATTCGATCTGCTCGCCCACCATGCCCTGGATTATTTCAAGTCAGGCGAACGCGACCTTAGCCGCCCTGCTTATGTTTTCGAAATAGATGATCCTGCCGCCTTTGGTGACGCTGTGGTGTTTGCAAAACATACTTTTTCGACAGCCGATACTTCGTCTCTTCATTATAAAGCTCTTTTGCTGTTCCAACGTCTTATTGGCCTGCACCTTGGTGACGCCAAACCTGACGCTTTGCTGGACGTAGACATCGAAAGGTTGAATTTTGTACATACGTATGCCACGATGGAAAATAAAGATGAGCTGTATGCGTCTGCGCTGGCAAATATCACAAACAAATGGCCCGATGTCCCCGCTGCCGCCGAAGCCTGGCACCTGCAGGCCGTGCAGCATTTCAACAAAGCCGGCAGATACGATCCTCCACAGGACACCAGCGGCCGCTGGGAATACGCAGCCGCCAAAGCCATCTGCGAAAAAGTGATAGCGCAAAAAGACAGCAGCGAAGGCAGGATAAATTGCGAAGGGCTGCTCAGACAGATATTGTATAAGTCCCTGGAGCTGAAAACAGAGTCGGTCAACGTTCCCGGTCAGCCTTTCCGCAGCCTGGTAAAATGGCGCAATCTCACCCGGCTATATATAAGGATCGTCCGTTTTGATCACACCACCCGGGAAGGCCTGGGCAACAATACCTACCAGGACAGCTATTGGCAAAAGCTGTTACAGCTGCCCGTAGTGCGGACCTTTGCGCAAGCGTTACCCCGGACAGGCGACTATCAGACCCATCGGACGGAGATGAGCATCGAAGGACTTCCTGTCGGGGGATATGCCCTCATCGCCAGCGACGACTCCGCTTTCCGGCTGGGTCAGCATATCATGGCCCTGACGAACCTTTATGTAAGCAATATCGCCTATATCAATAACGGGCTCGACTATTTTATTGTCGACAGGAGCAGCGGGCAGCCGGTGTCTGCCGCCAGTGTCCAGGTATGGGAGAAGAGCTATGATTACAAAGTCAACCGGTTGGCCTTCTCGAAGGCAGAAACCTATCGCACCGACGGGCATGGTCATTTTATAATGAAAAAAAGAGAGGGTCAGCGAAACAATAATGTGCAGATCGCGCTTGAGATCAGCGCCGGCCAGGACCGTCTTTTTA
>DASZVM010000835.1:0-4801 GCA_035547295.1 Puia sp.
CCGAGATCTTCTTTCAATATTAAATGTCCTGCCGGTTCTGAAAAAAATTCCCTAGCTTAGACCGTCATAAAACGATCTATGCAACGCAAACATTTTATCCGGCATTCAATGCTTGCCGGCGCCTCATTGCTGACAGGCGCCGCCGTATCAGCCAGACAGGGCAGAACTTCCGCAGCGGGCAAGCCTTTCAATCTCAATTACGGTATCCATGACGGTATGTTCCGCAACAGCGCGGGCACGGACTTTATCGATCAGATAATGTTTGCCTATGACCAGGGTTTTCGCAGCATTGAAGACAACGGCATGGCCCGCAGGCCGGCCGGGCAGCAGCAAAAAATTGGGGAAACCCTTGCGAAGCTTGGCATGTCCATGGGCGTGTTTGTGCTGGACAAGGGGGGGAATGGCGCCAATACGCTGGCTGCCGGCAAACCCGAGCACCTGGAAATATTCCTGAAGGGCTGCCGCGAAGCAGTGGAAGTATCCAAACGCTGCGGAGGGATATTGACGACTGTGGTGCCGGGTGATTTCGAGCGGCATCTGCCCATGGGTATCCAGACGGCTAATGTCATTGACGCTTTGCGCAGAGGGGTGGAGATACTGGAGCCGCATAAGATCATTATGGTCCTGGAACCTTTAAGCGACACGCCTGATCTTTTCCTTCGTCATTCCGACCAGACCTATGCCATCTGCAGGGCGGTGAACAGCCCTTCCTGTAAGATACTTTTCGACATGTATCACATGCAGCGTAATGAGGGGAATATCATTAAGAATATAGACCTCACCTATAGTGAGATCGGTTATTTCCAGATAGGCAATAATCCCGGTCGCAATGAGCCTACCACGGGGGAAATGGATTATAAGAATATCTTTAAGCATATCTATGAAAAGGGTTACCGGGGCGTGCTGGGCATGGAGCATGGGAATGCCCGTCCGGGTAAGGAAGGGGAGATGGCGTTGATACAGGCGTATAGGGAGAGCGATAGCTTTAAGTAAAGCTATTCCTTGGTATTTGCCAGGGTCTGGTATTTCAGCTGCTTGGTTTCCACATTATACATCTCCGAAAGATCAAAATCCAGCATGACTTTTTTCTCACGGATCACAAATATCTTATTTAGAATGGCTTCTTCTGCATTAAAATTTTTTCCAATAAAAAAGCCCGTCCACTTATTGATGGACGGGCTTATCTGGATCTAATCTCTTGCAATCAAAAGAACTTCGTCTGTCCCGGCTGCGGCACCGGATAGAATCCGTCCGCATTCGGCAGCACAGGCGGTGTTGCACTGAATGCATATTCCGTGGGCATGATATTGATACCGGAATTGATGGCCTTATCCCATTCGACATTCAATCCTGAATAGGTGGCCATTCTTCCAAGGATGGATGTCATGCTGCTGCGGGCTCCCCGTTCAGCATCCCAGAATTTGTATTCACCCTTTGCGATAGCTGCAAAAAGCTCGTCATGCTCGTTCTGGTAAGGCTGGTTCTCCGTCTTTTTATCGAATTGATAGATGACATTGCCTTTATTATCCACGATACGGGCGGCATCACAATATACCCTGCCCTTGGTGCCGATGAGCAGCTCGTCCACCTTGCTCATGGTCCCTTTCTGGTGGCGGCACTGGCTGTTGAGAATGACGCCATTGCCATATTGGAACTCCACGTAGTGATGATCATAGATCTGTCCATACTCTTTTCCTGTCCGCACCTGGCGTCCTCCCATCCCCTGGGCCCTTACCGGATATGCATCCATTGCCCAGTTGATCACGTCCAGGTTGTGGATGTGCTGTTCGGTGATATGATCACCGCAGAGCCATACAAAATAGTACCAGTTGCGCATCTGGTATTCCATCTCTGTCCAGCCGGCCTGACGGGGATGTACCCAAACGCCGTCGTTGTTCCACCATGCCTGCGCGGACGTTATCTCGCCGATGGCGCCATCATGCACTCTTTTGATCAGCTCGCGATAGGATGACTGGTAGCGGCGTTGCAACCCTACCACCACGTTTAATTTTTTAGCCTTGGCCTTTTCAGCGGCAGCCAGTACCCGCTGTATACCTGCGGGGTCGGTAGCAACGGGTTTTTCCATGAACACCTGCTTACCCTGGTTGATGGCTTCTTCAAAGTGGATGGGGCGAAAACCAGGAGGAGTGGCGAGGATCACCACATCGGCCAGGGCCATCGCTTTCTTATAGGCGTCGAACCCCGTGAACTTATTCTCTTCCTTCACCTGGACCCGGCTCTTTTTGTCTTCCAGGGCTTCCAGGATATTGTTATAGCTGGAATCCAGCCTGTCCTTAAAGGCATCGGCCATGGCTACCAGCTGTACGTTCTGCTTGGTGCTCAGGGCCTGTACACAAGCGCCTGTCCCCCGGCCGCCGCAGCCGATGAGGGCGATCTTGATGGCATTGTCGGCGCCGGAAAAGTAGTTGGCACGCGAGATCAGCGGAGCGGCCAGGATGCCGCCTGCCAGCATGGAAGAGGTTTTGACAAATTCCCTTCTGCTGTTGGAGTTGCGTTTTTGATTCATGATAACTGCAATTTAAAATGAACATTTATTTTCTGGTCAACATCTTGTCGTAGAATGCCGATGCGGCAGCTGCATCCGGCTGTTTGAGGGGACGCATGATCCGGAACCCGATGAAGGGAGCGTCCGCATTCCACCATTTACTTTTTGGTATCTGGGGATCACGTGCATTCCATTTCCTGTCATAGGGCAGACGGGCCGCGGAACGCAGCTGGTCTGCGGCATCGTGGAAACAGCCTCCTTTCAGGGTAAGGGGATCCAGTGTCCATTCCGCTATATTTCCCAGCATATCATATAATCCCCAGGCATTGGGTTTTAGCTGTTTGACTGCATGGTATTTATTGTCGCTGTTACTGCTGTACCAGCCGTATTGGGAGAGCTGGGATGGATCATCCCCAAAGGGATAGGCAGTGGCGGCACCGGCTCTGCAGGCGTATTCCCATTCGGCTTCTGTAGGCAGCCTGTAGAAAATACCCGTCTTTTTATACAGCCATTTGCAATACATGATGGCGCTGTACTGGCTCATGCTGTTGGCGGGGAAGCCGCCTGTTTTACCCATGCCCAGGGTAAAATCGATATATGGAGGGCTGGGGCGGGTGATGCCGTCCGGTACAGGGGCTTTATCCATTGCTTCGTCCTGGAAAAGGATATACTCTTCATAAGTGACCTCGTGCTCCTCCATCCAAAAGGAATCGATCTTTCCATTTCCGGGGATGGGGGCCATGACAAAGGAGACGGAAGTGCCGGCAATTTCCTGTGTGTAGGCGCTAAAAGGTGCTTTTGCCGCAGGGTGATCAACCTGGCCGGTCAACAGGCTGACAAGGCAGGCAAGCATGGTTCGGTTCATAGGCCAATTTACATACTATTTCTGTAGATAATTTCTAAAACCCGGTGAGTATTTGCTGGATATTTTGCCATTTTTCACTTCAGTGACCAGCAGGGCGGCCCCCGGGATCTTTCTCATCAGCTGGAGGGATTTGCGCCAGGGAAGAACGCTGCAGGCAGTGGCCAGCCAGTCTGCGTCCGTACCGTCCCTGGCCAGCGCCGTGACATTCCGTCGGCGGGTAAGCCCGATGCCTGTCCTGGGGTCCACGATATGCGAGTAGCGTTTGCCATTCAGCTCTACATATTGATAAATATCACCAGACGTGGCTACCGCCATTTCTTCCAGCCTTAAAAAGGCAGGATAGAGGGTCTCTTTTTCTTCGGGCGCATTGATGCCGATGAGCCAGCCTTTTTTACCGGGCGGCACCTGTCCGCATACGATCTTGCCGCCTGCATTGATCATGGCTATGGGAAGACCATGTTGCCGCAGAAGGTCCAGCGCTGCCTGCGCCACGAACCCTTTCCCCAGACCGCCTACATCCAGCTGCATCCCTTCTTTCTCCAGCCATACGGAATGGTTGGCCGGATCCAGATGGACATAGCGATAACCTGTTCTTGCCAGCGCATTGCGGAGCAGCGCGCTGTCGGGGAAATGCCGTGTCTTGCGGGCCTGTCGCCACAGTCGCACTACAGGGCCGACGGTGATGTCATAGCCGCCTTCGCTGAGCATGGCGGCCTGTACAGATCGACGGATGATATCAAAAAGAGGAGGGGAGACGGGTACCCAGCGGTGTCCGCCGCTGGTGGCGCTCAGCCTGTTGATCTCACTGCTGTCGATATAATCGCTGAGGATGGCGTTCAGCTCTTCGGCTTTTTTAAAGGCCGCTGCGGCCGCCGCCGCCGCAACCGCGGAATCTGAGCTGTAGAGCGTGATGGTAAAAGGTGAACCCATTTCCGGCTGCTGGAAGATATATTTTGTCTGTCCTTGCGCCAGGCATGAGGACAGCAGACATATGGCAAGCATTCTCATCATCTCATAAAGATATGGTATCTTTATGTTTGCTACCAACCGGGTCATCGCGCCCTTTACTTACGTAAAGGGGGAGGAAAGTCCGGACAGCATAGGGCAATGCACCGGCTAACGGCCGGGTGGCGCATAGCGTCAACAGATAGTGCCACAGAAAATAACTGTCCGCTTACGCGGATGAGGGTGAAAATGTGGGGTAAGAGCCCACGGCGCCGGCAAGTAATTGACGGGGCGGGTAAACCTTGCATGCTGAAATGCCACGTATACCGGCGATCGAGGGCGGCCCGCCCGATGCCGGAGGGTAGGCAGCTAGATCCCCGCAGCAATGCAGGGGCCAGATAAATGATGACCGCTCCGCTCCTGGCGGAGAACAGGATCCGGCTTACAGGTTGGTAGCTTTTTTCCTTTTTTAAAGACAAAGGATC
>DASZVM010000836.1:0-4542 GCA_035547295.1 Puia sp.
GCGGTTCCCTGAACAGATAATAAGCCGTATCGTAATGCGCAACGGCGCCCTTATAATCCTTTAGCTCCTCGTCATTGCTGCCCAGATCATTGTAATACCATTCGGCTGTATGAGAAATGGCTTTGTTCAGACAGATGGCCAGGAGGTCATTGCTTTTCTTATATTCCTTCATCTTGGCATAGGCCCTCGACTCGTAATAATAAATGGATTCTACGTCGAGACCATTGGACAGCATATAGTCACAGGTAGAGACGCATGCGGGATATTCTTTCAGATTGTAATAGGAAAGGGCCAGCCAGGTAAGGGCATTGAGGGTTACCCCATTCTGCTGTTTGATCCTTTCCCCCGGAATGATGGCCGCGGCATAATCCTGCGACAGATAGGCTGAATGGATACGGGACCTCAATAAAGAAAGGTTCATGGAGTCCTGTGTCAGTCCGGCATCCAGCACACTGTCTGCCTGGGGGTACATTTTCTTTTCTATAAGCGCATCCCCCAGCGCCACCGCATTTTTCGGGTCGGCCGGCGCCAGCTCAAAGGCATGACGGTGATATGCAATGGCAGAGTCGATCTCATTGCTCCTCCGGAACAGATCGCCCATGGTACGCCACCAAAGGGCCTTGTTGGGCTGAAGCCGGATGAGACGGGCCGCAAACCCCATGGCAATGACATACGCATCGTCCCTGTTGAGGGTGACCAGGTAGGACAAGGCGGATATATTGTTGCTATCCAACTGGAATATGCGGAGATTATATCTTTCCGAGGCAGGCTTATCATCGTTCATAAAGCTTGCATAGCCCATCCAGCTGAGGACATTGATATTGTTGCTGTCGGCAGTGAATGCAGGCTGCAGATAATCGATGGCCTCCGCAAACTGCTGGTTCTGGAAGTAGTCCATCACGATATTCCTGTCAGGGCCCCAGGGTTTGAGGGTGACAGGAGGTTTGCCGGTGTCCCGTAACGGCTGGGACCAGGCGCTACAGATAAATAATATGTTTAATAGAAGGGAGAGAAGTATTTTCATGGACTAATGGTTTAAACGGCATAGACGCAGACGTTTTAAAAATCCATAAGAAAAACAGGTAATTTTACAGCATGCCAAAATATTTTATCCTGCTGACGATGCTGTTGACCACCGGCGCAGTGTATGCACAAAAGCTCGGTCCTTATGAAAGGCCCATTCAATCATTCAGCAAATGGTATGCTGAGAATAAGCCGGACAGCATATATGATATGTTTACTGCGCAGATGAAAGGACAGGTGACGGCTGACAGCTGGCGCATGGTGTTCCCTCAGATCAGGACGGCAGTGGGGGACCTGGGCGCATTCGACCTGGATGCGGGGAATATGAATGGTTATAACAGATTTGCGGCCCCGGGGTCAAAGCATACGCTGATGCTGTTGCTCGTCATCGATTCCAATATGCGTATTGCCGGCATTTTTAACAGACCGGATAGATCTGCCGCCCAACCATCCGCCTATCACACCAATTACAAAGTAACTGTACGGGGCGGCGAGCTCAGCGGGGAACTGCTGACACCGGCGGCACAGACAGGACAGAAGCCTCCCGTGGCGTTGATCATCGCCGGATCGGGCCCCACCGACAGGAATGGGAACAACCCGTTGGGTGTAAAGGCAGCGCCTTACAGGATGCTGGCGGAAGCCTTGCAAAAAAACGGTATAGCCAGCCTCCGGTACGACAAAAGATTTATCGGTGAAAGCGCAAATTTTAAGGGGGTGGACAGTCTGCGGATAGAGGATTATATGGATGATGCTGTAAAGTGCATCAAAAGTCTGCAGGCCGGCGGACGTTTCTCCCGGGTGACCGTCATCGGACATAGCGAAGGGGCATTGATCGGGGCTGTTGCGGCGCGGGAAGGGCCGGCCGATAAGTATATTTCCCTGGCAGGGGCCGGATCACCGGCGAAGATCGTGTTGAGAAGACAATTTGCGGAAATGGGACTCAGCAAAGCTGCAACCGACAGCGCCCTGGCCAGTCTGGAAAAAGGGAACGAGATCTATGTCAACTCCTGGACAAGCTATGACCCTGCCCGTGAGGTGGGTAAACTAACAATTCCCGTTATGATCATCCAGGGGCTCACGGATATGCAGGTTGAACGGGAAGACGCGGAAAAGCTAAAGATGGCGGCGCCAAAAGCCGCGCTGGTATTTATCGACAGCATGAACCATGTGTTGAAGGATGCGCCCGCGGACAGGAGCGCCAACCTGGCGACTTACGAGAATGAACAGCTGCCGCTGGATAAAAAGCTGGTGGATCTCATCGTTGCGTTTATAAAAAAAGATTGACCTTATTTTTGGTTCACCGGGGTTTCGATGATCAGGAAGTGTGCGTCCGTTTCGCAATGGATAGTGATCTCATTCGTATCCCAGATGCCGATGGCATCCCGTTCATCGAGGGTTTTGCCCGCCACCCGGATGGAGCCTTCGATAAGAAAGATGAACAGGCATTTGTTGGTGGGGTTAAGGGTGTAGTCAATATCCTTCCCCTTATCAAAAGATCCCAGGGAGAGCTTTGCATTCTGGTTGATCCAGCAATGTTCCTGTCCTTCCTCTCCTGAAACGATGGTCTTTAACTGACCCTTCCTTGCTGCTTTTGGAAAACTGCGGGTCTGGTACCGGGGAGTGATATTTTGCAGCTTTGGCTGGATCCATATCTGCAGGAAATTCACCTCTTCCTCGCCTATATTATATTCTTCGTGACGGATACCGGAGCCCGCGCTCATGATCTGTACGCCGCCTTCTTCCACGACGGTGCTATAGCCTAGCGTATCCTTATGGTTCATCTTCCCTTTCAGCATGACAGAGATGATCTCCATATTTACGTGTGGATGGATACCAAACCCCTTGCCTTGCTGAAGGAAGTCATCATTAAAGGCCACGAGAGTGCCAAAAGCGCTTTTTATGGGGTCCGCATAATCGCTGAAGCTAAAAAAGAAATTGCTTTTCAGCCAGCCGGCATTTTTTACGCCTCTTTCCGGGGCGGGGAAAAGAAGGGTCCTCATATCGTCGCTGTTATGGGGTTAAAGATGAGGTTATTGGCCTGGTCAATCTCGTCCTGGGAGATGGTATGTCCCATCAGGGGGTATACTTTTTCCGTAACCCCGGCGTGCATGTCTTTTAAGATATTGGAGGTAGCATAGACCCTTTCCACGGGAACATGGGGGTCAGGATCGCTGGTGCCGATGAAAACGGGGGTGCCGTTGAAGTCGCCCTTGTAGTTGCCGGGATAGATCTTATCCCCGATGAGTCCACCGGTGAAGGCAACGACACCGCCATAACGGGTGGCATTACGGGTGACAAATTCCAGGGTCAGACAGGCGCCCTGGGAAAACCCCAGCAGATAGATACGCTCGTTGGGGATGCCGGCTGCATTGATGTCGGCCACCAGGTCTTTTAAGTTTTGCAAGGCCGATGAAAGATAAGGTTCATTCTGTGCCGGGGGCGCCATGAACGAATAGGGATACCAGGTGTTACCCGTGGCCTGGGGAGCCAGCAGGGCGTAGTCTCCCACCGCCAGCTCGTCGGCCAGAAAAAGGATGTTGGCGGCGCGTCCTCCCCGTCCATGGACAAGTATGAGGGCCTTGTCTGCTTCTTCCAGCTTTTTGCCTGCCGTGAGAATATTTTTTGTGTGCATATAGGTAATTTTTGGAGTCTACCCATTTGGATGGTTAGTCCAGGCTGGGTAATACAGATTCTATCCGGGCACGGTCCGGCTCGTACTGCCGGGGCAGTTTCAGATGGGTACCCAGCTCGTTGACCGCCTCGTCCCTGGTAAAGCCGGGATTGTCGGTGGCCAGTTCGAACAGCACGCCGCCTGGTTCTCTAAAGTACAGCGAGAAAAAGTAATCCCTGTCGATCTTCGGTGTAATGTGCAGCCCTTTTTTGGCGATCTTCTCCCTGTACTCCATCAGGATCCCGTCATCTTTTACCCGGAATGCCACGTGGTGGTTCGTGCCGGCCGCATTGTATCCAAAGGGTTCGGAAGGGGCTTCTATCAGATCGACAACCGCGGCATTTTCAATAGCATCCGTGATATAGCGGTAGCGGCTGCCTTCCTGTTCCAGCAGCTTGTAGCCAAAGATATCCGTTAGGATGGTGGCGGTGGGTTTGATGCTCCGCAGGGTAAGCGTGACGCTGTGAAAGCCTTTTATGGCAGTCGCTGCGTTTGTTTCAGCCGTAGTCCAGGCCGGCCGGTTGTCGGGGTTCCTGCTGACGATGAGGTCGATGTTCAGACCATCCGGGTCCTGGAAAGGCAGATATCGCTCGCCAAAACGTTCGCTGATAGGTCCCTGCCGGGTGCCGGTGGACGTGAACCTTTCCTTCCAGAATTCCAGGCTGTCTTTTGGTACGGAATAGCCGATGGAGGTGGCCATTCCTGAGCCTGTGCGACCTGCCCCCATGCCTTCCCAGGGGAAGAAAGTGAGGATGGTGCCCGGGGTTCCTGTCTCATTCCCAAAATAGAAGTGATAGGTACCGGGATCGTCAAAGTTCACCGTTTTTTTCACCAGCCGCTGTCCCAGG
>DASZVM010000837.1:0-5336 GCA_035547295.1 Puia sp.
CATCTGGCAAGTTTTATGAAATGAAAATATGATTTACAAACAAAACGGCCGGAGACGGGTCACCTTGTTACTGCCGGCTCTTTGTGACGGAATCCTTATGGACAGGCTTAAACAACGTCTCCCCCGCCTTTACAGGCTGACCGGAGCCCGGGCTAAAAAAAGGACGCCTTCCGGCAGCGGGAAAATGCGAAGGTCTGTTCGGCGATGTCACAGGAGGCTTGGCCGCCGGGGTCGTCACGCCGGGCATCTTTCTCCCAGGCTTCGTCACGCCAGCCTTCGCTCCGCCGCCAGTTACGGTTCTGGCCTTAAGTGCACTGTCCGCGGCCTTTGCCGGTGGGACCACGGGCTGCGCCGTCTGCGGGGGTCGGGTATAATTCTCCATCCTCGCCCGGTTGCCCCTGGCCAGCAGACTGTCAAACATCACGCGGGTGATATCCGGGCGGTCCTGATAGAATTGATAGCTCTTACGAAATTCGTCCCTGGAAACCTTATGCAGACGGAAGACCTCCTCATACAGCTTGAGCGTCTCCATCTTTACATTCACCCTGGCTGAGTCCTTTATAATATAATTGGCCGCATACTGATCTGCCAGCATCATGTCCCAAAGTATCTTTTCCATCTCCTCCTTGCCGATGACACCCGAAGGGATCTTGTCCTTTTCCGAACAGCCAGCTATCAACAAAAGGATACATAAAAGACCGGCAGCTATCCTCATTGAAGGTCCTGTTTATATTTATTGATATTAGAGATATCCAGCTTGGTGAGCAGGTCCAGGGCACGCGACTTCTCATCAGGAGGAGATTTCTGGAATATCTTGGATAACTCTCCCGACTTACCCTGAAAAAAGAATTGCATCACCATCGTATTGGGCGTTTCGGTATTGATATTGTTCAGCATGTTCAGCGTATTCAGGATAGCCGTCCTGCCCTCCGCATCCTTGTCATACATCTGGTCAAGACCGCTGCGATAATAGCTGTAATAAGCATCGTGGATCAGCGTGTACTTGCTGTTGGTAAGGTTCTCTATCAGCCAATACCTGTTACGGACCCCGTCAAAGGGCTTCCATCCGCTGATATCCCGGCTGTCAGGGGCATTGTTGACGATATTCAGCGCCTTTTGAAAATAAGGGTCGCCCCCGCGCAACGCATAGGAGTCGAAGTTCAGACCCAGGATAATATAAACGTAATAAGCAAATTCCGCCGTAAGGTTGGCCGCATACGGCTCGGAGCCCTGGACCCTGTTCTCGTTAAAATCCAGTGGCTGATATTCCACGTACCTGAAGGTAAACGCCTCGTCGTTGAAGTTGATCAGCGGACTCTGATAGGATGAGTTGTACACCGGTCTGCCCGCCTGCACCGTAAGACTGGCCTGGAAAGTATTGTTATCTCCGGCAGAGCTTATATTCAACAGGAAATTACAGGTGATCTTTTCGCTGGTCTGAAAAGTCTCATTGGACCACTTGCGGTTGTTTAGAAAATTATACAGCGAAGATTGCAGAGTCTGAAAGATCTTATGGTCGACGCTATTGGGCACCCTGTTCGCCAGGACAGTGATCTTGGCATTCAGCTCCTGGGCCTGCAGTCCCGGCAGCACAGCCATCCACACGAGGATGAGTAAAAGGTTCTTTTTACGCATACAACATATTTACAACTCTATCAACGATGTCGGCAGCCACTTGTTGTTTTGGCTTTCTCTCATATACCGTCTCCCCGCCCAACTTGTCAAAAATGGTGACCTTATTGGTGTCATATCCAAAACCCGCACCTGCATCGTTGAGGGAATTGAGGACGATCAGGTCCGCATTCTTTGTTCGTAGCTTATCCAGCGCATAGGCCCTTTCTCCTGTGGTTTCGAGCGCAAACCCCACCAGCAGCTGCCCTTTTTTCTGCTGACCCAGGGTCAGCAAAATATCTTTTGTTTTGGTCAGTTCCAGCACCAGCTTGTCATCTTTTTTCTTGATCTTTTCCCCCGCAGGGGCCACAGGCCTGAAATCCGCCACGGCCGCCGACATGACGGCTATATCTACTCCCGGGAAGATACCCGCACAGGCATTGTACATCTCCTCGGCCGAGGTCACTTTATGCACCGTGATACCGGGATGCTCCGCGGACAGGGATGTCGGTCCAAGCACAAGGTCCACCCGTGCTCCCCTGCCGGCCAGTTCCCGGGCAATGGCGATCCCCATTTTTCCCGAAGAATGATTTCCTATAAAACGAACAGGGTCGATGGCCTCATAGGTCGGTCCTGCCGTCACCAACGCTTTCTTACCCGCCAGGTCCTTTCCCTTTCCTCCGCCATCCGATAACCGCTGCCGGATATACTCCAGTATCGTCTCCGGCTCAGCCATCCTCCCATCCCCATAAAGCCCGCTGGCCAGCTCGCCCTTTTCCACCGGTATCACACCGTTACCGTACTCCTGTATACGCGCCAGGTTGGCCCTGGTGGAAGGATGCTTCCACATATCCTCATCCATGGCAGGAGCCGCCACCACGGGACAGATAGCGGATAAATAGATGGCCATCAACAAATTATCACACAACCCATGTGCCATTTTCGCCAGGGTATTACAACTGAGCGGAGCTATTACCATCAGATCTGCCCACCTTCCCAGCTCCACATGGTTTGCCCAGGTGTCCTCCTTAAAAAGATCAGAAAGCACCGGATGTTTGGACAACGTGGCCAGGGACAGCGGTGTCACAAAATCCCCGGCAGAATGCGTCATGACCACCCGCACCTCTGCCCCCTCCTTTATCAGCAGACGCACCAGCAGCAAAGCCTTGTAAGCCGCAATGCTCCCTGTAACACCCAATAATATTTTTTTGTCTTTCAGCATGCCGGTATACCAGGCCTGTGGCCTGCAAAAAAGGCGCCTTATGGCGCCCTGACTCAAAATTATATGATCTTATTTAAAGAGATCGTCATCATTTTTCCGATAATAGATCTTTTCATCCATAAATTCCTGGGTAGCCAGCAATGCGGGGTTAGGCATCCTTTCATATGCCTTGGAGATCTCTATCTGCTCCTTGTTCTCGTGTATCTCTTCCAGGCTGTCCGTATGGCTGGCAAACTCTTCCAGTTTGTTATGCAATTCCTCCTTCAGGGAGATATTGATCTGGTTAGCCCTCTTGGCGATGATGGCGATGGACTCATAGAGATTGCCCGTCTTTGCCTTTATATCCGTGAGGTTCTTGGTTTCCACGACATTCGTGGTATTGGCATTAACTTGCCTTCTTAGTCTGCTCATTTTTTACTGCTTTAATATTGTTTTGAGATAAACTCAGGTATTCCTGTACATTCTTTGTCAGCTTGCTCTCTGGGAAACGATCGATGAACTCGTTGCATTGTGTTACTACCTGTCCGAACCTATCCTCTTTCTTATCTTCTATACTCGCTTGCGCATATTGATAATAGGACTTGATTATCAAATATTTATATTCATCGCTTTTTTCAGAGTCCGGATAGCTGTTCATCAGGCTGTTAAGGGCAACCCCCGCGGCCTTGAAATAACCCAGGTCATAATACAGCTGGGCGCTTTTGAAGTCCTTCAGCTCCAGCTTGGCCCGGCATTTATCGATGATCTCAGTGGCGTCCTTTATTTTGGGCGAGCCCGGATGCGTATTGATAAAAGCCTGCATAAAACCAATGGCCTTGGTCGTATTGGTCTGGTCCAGGTCCACTTTGGGGGACTGCCTGTAAAAGGTATAGGCCCGCATGTAATCCATCTCCTCAGCCTTTGCGCTATTGGGGAATACCTCTACAAACCCTTTGAAGAGATTCTCGGCATTGGCAAAATCCCGGAGATAATAAGCACAATAGGCAAATTTGTAGTAAATGTCCTCAAAATGCTCACTCCCCTTGAACACACGGAAAAGTTCCTCAAACAGTTGCTGCGCATGATTATAGTCCTTTTCCGCATAATACTTGTCAGCCATGCGGAGCTTATAATCGTAATCATTGCTTTTCAACACTTTAGAGAAGTGTGAGCAGGAATTTAGCGTAAGTATCCCTATAAATAATACGGTAAATAAGCGCATAAAGGCCTGCAATTTACGGTTTTTTAGACAAAAAAGCCCTCCGGTATGACCGGAGGGCTCTAAAATATAGTTAATTAATCGTTTATTTCTTCTTTCTCAGGTTCGGGTGCGGAGCAGGTACCGTGTTTGGTCCTTCTTCATTCGTACCGTCCCTCAGGTCAACCGTATTCTCATCACCGCCTGTTTGACCATAGCGGAAGATAAAGCGGTCGGAGCTGATACCTTCTTTTTCAACCAGGTAATTGATAACCGCATTCACCCGGTCCCAGCTCAGCTGTTGAGCGGCCTTGCTGGACTCGCCATAGCCGATGACGGCAACCTTACAGTTGGGGTTATTGCGCATCTTTTCAGCAGTGCTGGCCAGGAGAGCCTTCGCATCGTTGTTCAGCGTTACAGTACGGCCTTTGAACGTGATGCTGGGCAGATCACCGATATTGCACTTGCCGCCTCTGCCGCCATAAACGCCTGCTTCCAGAGAATCCCTCAGGTCTTTGCAGCATTGCGGATCGGGGCATTTGCCAACGCCATCGGCGTCTACAGGCTGACATTGAGTGGGGGTGATCAGCTCTTTATCCTTGAAGTCGGGAACACCGTCCCCATCCGTATCACGGCTTACGCCATGAGAATCGACGGGGCTTCCTTTCGGAGTGTTCGGCTCGAGATCGAACTGGTCGGTAACACCATCCCCATCCGCGTCATCCAGCACAGGCTTGGGCAGCTTCATGTGGCGGGGAGCATTGATCTCGTTGTAAGCATAATCAAGGGGATTCAGCCACCACAGGGGCTCTACAGCATGCTTGCCGATGTTATAGTTCAGGCCGAGAGAGAGGAAATTATAGCTGTCGGCTGATTTCGTCTGGGCGATGCTGTTGAATGCGGTAGGCGTGTAGTTGTTCTGCCACATCTGTCCGTCTATCAAATCGGAAGTAGAGAAAGAATATTTATCTTCCAGGGCAATGTTGAATCTGTTGTTCAGCTTGAATTCGACGCCCATACCAACGACACCGACCGCAGCCAGAGGAGCTCCACCGAGGGTGGCGCCAACCCCATTTCTGTCAGCCAGAGTAGTCCAGCCCCCGGTAAGCTTATCTTTTAGCGCCTTGCGGATGTCCTTCCTGTTCTTGTAAGTAAAATTCCCGCCGAACTGGGTATAGATATCTCCGTATCTATACGGATTGCCGTTTCCATCTACTGTTTTATAAAAAGTGCTGTACGTCATGGCACCGCCACCTATAAACATATAATAATTCCATCCCGTCTTGGCACGGTGGAAATTGATATTGTTGAAAGAGAATACGCCCT
>DASZVM010000838.1:0-6581 GCA_035547295.1 Puia sp.
CCGTGGACCCTGTGCTGAACTTTGGCATCGGCGCACATACAATCATCGATTCGCTGGTGATCATCTGGCCGGATGATCGGAGACAGGTGATGCGGAACGTTCCCACTTCGCAAACCCTGACAGTGAAATGGACAAACGCCCCCGAACACTGGCAGCCCGGCCTTCCCGAAACAACCTTGTTCCGGGAAACGATAGCACCTCCCTTCACACACCATGAAAATGAATTCAATGATTTTTCTGTACAGCCCCTGATGCCGGGATATTTGTCGAGACAGGGGCCGTGTATGGCAGAGGAGGGCGATCTCCTCTTCATCGGGGGAGCCAAAGGACAACCCTCCCAAATTTTCAAACAACGACAGGACGGCAGCTTCATCAGTACCCCACAACCCGCTATCGCCCGTGACTCCGGCAGCGAGATCGTCTCGGCCATTTTCTTCGATGCCAACGGTGACGGGCAGCCTGACCTGTATACCGCCGGCGGGGGATATGAGTTCCGGGAAGGAGATACAGCCTTGCAGGACCATCTATACCTCAATGACGGTAAAGGGCATTTTACCAGCGCATCGGCTGCCCTGCCGGATCTTAAGTTCAGCAAAAGCTGTGTTCGCGCAGCAGACATCAACGGGGACGGGTACATCGATCTCTTCATAGGAGGAAGATCCATACATGCTCAATATCCTTTAGCCCCACCCTCCGCAATCCTTATGAACGATGGCAAGGGTCACTTCAAAAACCTCACCGACGACCTTGCGCCGGAACTAAAGCACATCGGGATGGTGACGGATGCCGTCTGGCTGGACCTTGACAAGGACGGGGATGAAGACCTGGTAGTCGTGGGAGAATGGATGCCCATCAAGGTCTTTCTCAATATACAAGGCAAACTAAAAGATGCATCTTCCGAATATATCAAATTCCCATCCGCCGGCTGGTGGAATACCGTGCTGGCCGAAGACCTGGATGGAGATGGGGATAAGGACCTCGTTGTGGGAAATCTCGGGCTCAATACTCAATTCAAGGCCAATGACACCCAGCCGGTGACCATGTATTATAAGGATTTTGACGGCAATGGTATTTTGGACCCTATCCTGTGCTATTATATCAGGGGTGTGGAATACCCGGCTATCTTCCGGGATGACCTGGCTGACCAGGTGCCTGTGATGAAGAAGAAATTCCTTGCGTATTCGGCTTATGCAGATGCTGCCATGAGGGATATATTCGATACAGCGCAGCTCAGCGATGCGGGGATCCTGCGGGCTTCCTGTATGGAAACCCTCGTCCTGGAGAACAGGGGGAAGGACGGGCTGGTCAGAAAGACGCTGCCGGAAGAGGCCCAGTATGCACCTGTATATTGCATCCGGGCGGCGGATATGGATGGGGATGGAAAAAAAGACCTGGTGCTTTGCGGCAATAATTCCTGGACCCGTATCCGCATGGGCAGGTACAAGGCCAATCATGGGGTGGTGCTGAAAGGGGACGGGAGGGGCGGTTTTACTTATGTTCCCCAGTGGAACAGCGGCCTTAAGATCCGGGGTGATGTACGAAGCCTGGAATGGATAGGCGATAGACTGGTGGTGGGGTGCAATGATGCACCTTTAAGCGTATATTCGCGTCCATGCAAAAAATGAATTGGCAACAGCTGTACAGTCCTCTTCGTACCGGATCGTCCGGCTCCGGCAAGGTGACGGCCGGTACTGCGGGTCGTCCGGTTGATCCCGGCCAACCGGGTGCTGACAGAAGGACTTCTTTTCTCAGGGACTATGACCGTATCATTTTTTCCTCTGCCTTCCGGCGTTTGCAGAACAAGACCCAGGTATTCCCTTTGCCGGGTCCCGTCTTTGTACATAATAGATTGACACACAGTCTTGAAGTGGCTTCGGTCGGCAGGAGTCTGGGAAAGGCGGTAGGGGATGCGCTGGCTGACAGACATGCCGGGTCCGGTGATGACTTCAAGGAGTTCTACAAATATGAGCTCCCGTCCGTGATCGCGGCCGGGTGTCTGGCCCATGACATCGGTAATCCGCCCTTCGGACATTCGGGAGAGGACGCTATCCGGAATTTTTTCCGGGGCCTGGATGGAGAGGGCGGGCATCGTTTTAAGGAGGAGCTGACTCCCAATCAGCAGCGGGACTTCCTCTTTTTTGAAGGTAATGCCAATGCTTTCAGGACCCTTACCCATCATTTTAATGAAAAGACACAAGGAGGCTTCAGGCTGACCTATGCTACCCTGGCTTCCATCGTAAAATATCCTTCCGACAGTCTGAACGGGTTTAACAAGCAGCAGCTGGCTACCAGGAAATCGGGTTTTTTTGATTCGGAGACAGGGACGTATCAGGCGATTGCGGCCGAGCTGGGCATACCACAGCTGGCCGCCGGCAAACATGTCTACGCCCGTCATCCTTTTGTGTACCTGGTGGAGGCAGCCGACGATATATGCTATCGGATTATCGATTTTGAAGATGCTCACCGTCTGAACATTATTTCCATCGATACCATCAAGGACCTGTTCCTTTCCTTTTTTGATAAGGAGGAAGGATATGATGCCCGTGACAGGGTGGAGAAAGTATTCCATGATATCAATGACGACAATCAGAAAGTACAGTTCCTGCGGGCGAAGCTTATCAACCTGCTGATCTACCGGGTACGCGACATATTTATCGCTAACGAGGAGAAGTTGCTGGAAGGGAAACTGGAAAGATCGCTTATCGATTATCTGCCTCAGCGCGAGGTCGAGCTGGTGAAAAGGATCGATGCCTATTCGGTGCAGCATATATACAACCATCGCTCCGTCGTGGAGATCGAGATCGCCGGCTACAATGTCATCGGGGGCATGTTGAAGGAATTCTTTGGCGCTGTCCTCAACCCGCGCAATGCCAAGTCGGAAAAGCTGCTGCAGCTGATATCCAGGCAGTTTGTCATTACGGGAGAGACGGGTAAGCTGTATCATGACATACAATCCGTGGTGGATTTTATTGCGGGTATGACAGACCTCTATGCGGTGGACCTTTACCGGAAGATGACGGGCATGGCTTTCCCACAGATCAGATAAGAAATTGATTATCATTATTTGTTGGCCTGGCATAATAATTTAGTGGATACTGGTATTACATCACACAAAACTTTATTTTATGCCAAATCCAAAAACAGATAGCGGTGGGTTTTCCACCACCAATGCGGACCAGGAAAGGGATATGGGCGCGAAGGGTGGGCCTTCTACGTCTACGGGCATACCCGATGATAAGCATGGGGCTGCTGCGCCATACGACGCCGATCTGCAAACGCAGATAGCGGCCAAAGGCGGTAAAAAGCATGACGAAAAAGCAAAGAACAAGCCGGATAGAAGAAGTAGCTTATAAGAACGCTCATCCTTAAGGTTGATAGGGATTCGCTTCCATGGAGGCGAATTCCTTTTTTATAGGGGGAGGCGTATCCTTGCGTACGTATGGCCGTATGATCAGCCGGTTGCCTTTGTCAAAAGTGAAGTAATTCCAGATCCAGGTGGCGAATACCAGCAGCTTGTTACGGAAGCTGACAAGGTAGTTGATATGGATGAAGAGCCAGATCCACCAGGCGGGCCGTCCGCCAAAGTATAGTTTTTTAGGCAGATCGGCGACTGCCTTGCCCCTGCCGATGGTGGCGAGGGACCCTTTGTCGAAATAGCGGAAAGGTTTGACGGTGACGCCCCGGTGCAGGTCCGGTAGTTTTGCGCCTACATATTTCCCCATCTGGATGGCGACCTGGGCTACGCCCGGATGACCTTTTGGGTAGGCAGGCTCCGACTTCATCAGGGCGATGTCCCCTATGGCAAAAATATTGGGGCTTTTTATGATCCGGCAATGTTCATCCGTGAGTATCCTTCCTTTTTCTATCCATTCCGGCTTTAATCCCGGTAATGTTTCTCCCTGTACGCCTGCCGACCAGATGACGGTGAAGGTGTCGATGGGAGGCTGGTCTTTAATGCTCAGCGTATTGCCGTCATATCCCTGGACCATGGTGTTCAGGGTGACAATGACGCCCATTTTTTCCAGGTCACGTTTGGCGCGGGCGCCTGCTTTTTCGGACATGGTGGGCAGCAGTCTGGGCAGGCCTTCCACCAGGTGGATGGACATTTCGGAGAAGTCGAGGTTGGGATAATCGTGAGGCAGCACATGGCGTCGTAACTCGGCGATAGCGCCCGCGGTCTCGACCCCTGTGGGGCCGCCTCCTACCAGGACGATGGTCAGCAGCGCCTTGCGCATCAGCGGATCAAGGGTCATGGTGGCCTGTTCGAGCACCTGCATCAGCTGACTGCGGAGGTTTAATGCGTCGGGGATGGATTTCAGGGGAAGGGCGTTCTGTTCGATGGCTTTGTTCCCAAAAAAATTGGGCCGGGACCCGCCGGCAATAACAAGGTAGTCGTACAGGAGATCGCCGACAGGGGTGGAAACGGTATTTTTATCAGCGTCCACGGATGTGACGGGCAGCATCCGGAAATGGAAATCATCGAATTTTTTAAATATAGTACGCAAAGGGCCGGCAATGCTGTCGGGTTGAAGGCCGGCTGTTGCCACCTGGTAAAGGAGGGGCTGAAAGGTGTGGTAATTGTGTTTGTCAAAGAGCACTACCTGAAAACTTTTGCTGCGGAGTTTTTTGATGGTGTTTATTCCTCCGAACCCGCCGCCGAGGACAACGATACGCAGCTTGCCGGTGTTGGGAATATTGAGCGCAAGGTTGGGTGTCTTTTGCATACGGATGGCGCCTCAAAAAAAATGCCCCGGGTCTGGCATGATAATTCTATGGATATTGCTAAAACACACCGTATGTTCAATAAATTTCCTATCCGATTCAGCTTTGACGGCAAAAGCTACCAGGGTGAGATCCGCCCTCTTCAAACAGGTGTTCAGCACCGCAGGCCGACGGCCTTCCAGGTCTTTCTTAACAACGTGTATTGTGGATTGATCAAAAGGAGGGGAGAAGGATGGGAAACGGATTCCCCAAAATGTGCGATACTGGTAAACCCCATTGGGAACCAGATCGAAGCGTGGTATGAATAACGAAAAATTAATCCTCCATTGCCCGGAGGATCTTCTTCATGGCAATGGCCAATTGCGCTTCCACGGTCTTCACGGACAGGTCGAGGAGAAGGGCAACGTCCTTGTATTTTAATCCATCTTCCTTAACGAGCTTGAAGATCAACTTGCAGCGGGGCGGCAGGTCCTGTATGGCGGCAGCCAGCTTTCTAACGGCCTCGGCATGTATCAGGAGCGTTTCGGGATCTGAATCGAACCGGATGTATTCATGGCTGCGTTCAGCGATGTCTATGGTCCGTAAGGAAGAGGTGTTACGGAGATAATTCAGCGAAAGATTTTTTACCGATACATACAAATACACTTCCAGGTTGCGAATGCCGGCTGATTCCTTCCTTTTTTTCCAGAGATGCATAAATACGTCGTGAACGATGTCTTCAGCGGGCTGCTTTTGATGAACGATGGAGAAGCAGAATCGGTACAAACGGACAAAGTATTGCCTGTAGCATTCTTCGAAGGCATGCTCATCGTTGAGTCCGGTCAATTTATCAGGCAGTATATTTATGGCTATGTCCATAGCAACACCTATGTATAAAGGTAGAAATTTTTTTATTTTCCTTTTAAGGGTTTTTTGCGAGTGGCGTGTCCTTTCCCTGTAACCTATCTTATATATATCATGGATCAGGATAGAATGGATGTTTTATTGGCAAAATATCTGGCGGGAGATTTGTCACCCGAAGAGAACGAGGAATTGGAATGGGCCATCCTCGCCAATCCTGCTTTGCGCGTCACCTTGCAGGTGCTTCAACGGATGCGGGAGATGCCTCCGGGAGGAAGCATGGCGGAAGAGCGGGAGATGCTGGAGAGGGGGTTGCAGCGTATTACCCGCCAGCCTGCTGTAACAGATCAACCTTCAGCCGATGCCCTGCACCTTTCATCCATTGACACGTACCCTTCATCCTTTGATGCGCACCCTTCATCCGGCGCCCTGCGACGTTTTCCCGGCCGTTGGTGGATGGCAGCGGCGGCTGTGCTGGTACTGGGGGTGGCCGGCGGTCTGCTGTATCGTGGTCAGCGGCATCCAAACATCGCAGCTACTAGCCCCGTACCGACAGCACACGACAAAGAGATCACGACCCGGTATGGCACCCGCAACTTCCTGGAATTGCCGGATGGCTCCAAATTATGGCTGAATGCCGGTTCCAAAGTAAAATATGCGGAAGACAGACGGGAGCTGACCCTGGAAGGGGAAGCTTTCTTTGATGTAAAGCATGATCCGGATCATCCATTTATCATACACACCGGCAAACTGGATGTAAGGGTGCTGGGTACCTCTTTCAACGTAAAAGCTTATCCGAACGACAGCACTATCGAGACTACCCTGATAAAGGGTAAGGTGGAAATAGATTTCCCGGGAAATACACGGTCCGGTATTGTCCTGCGTCCGAATGAAAAGGTGGTCATACCAAAGAAGGAGGAGCCGGTGGCGCAAACCGCGGATGCGCACGTAGATCGCAGGATGGTGGCGCCTGATCCTGTCTATCGGACGCTTATCGAGACCTCATGGGTGGAGGACAA
>DASZVM010000839.1:0-4494 GCA_035547295.1 Puia sp.
GACCAGAAGGTCAGGCCCATGTATTGCTGGGGCCTGCCGGCGCCTGCAGAGAGATTGTATTTGGCTCTTGCTTCGGTGGAGATGCAATTTCCTGCCTGTTGCAGAAGCTGATCGTCGAAAGTAGCCGCCATCCCGATGGCCTGGGGGAACATGGTAGCTTCTCCGGCCCGGGCGACGCCGTGGAGCGCTTCATTCCACCAATTGTAGGCTGGGATGGACAGTCTGTCCACGGCCTTGCTGCGATAGCCCAATAAAGAGACCTTTTCGGTGTCGGTAAGCTGTCGCAGGAGATCGTTTACCCTGGCTGTCACTGGCTGGGAAGGGTCGCGAAAAAGGGGAGGCTGCTGAGCTGCGGCAGGTGTCGAGTATGCAAAACAAGCAACTATAAGCAGCTTGTACAGCAGGGAAGCGATACGTGCATTCATAAACGGCAAGATCGGCAAAATTTATGATTTCATAAATCCCTGCTATTTAAAAAATGAAAGCACCTTTTGCTCCTGTCCTGTCTGTGCTTGTATAAAATACAGACCTGCCGGATAGCGGTAGACATCGATGGTCACCAGGGCGCCTGTCTGTGACGAGGCATATTGCTGACGGAACATCTGTCGTCCCTCTCTGTCTACAATGCGTATCAGGGTCGTTTTTGCTTCCTGCGGCCGGATGTCCAGCTGCAGTCTTCCGTCCCTGACGGGATTGGATCTCAGCTGCAGGAACACATTGGCAGTGTTTGTAATGATCAATGAGGTTACGGGGCTATATATTCCATGACCATCCAGGCAGGCGGCTTTGATACGATAGTAATACCTGCCGGGGGGCAACGATTCGGTGAAGGCGTAATTATTCTGTCCCTGATGCGCTGTCCGGCTGCCTGTTTGCAGGAAAGCCATGCCATCGATGGAACGTTCTATATCAAACCGGGTGAAGTCCTCCCTGTTTGTCACTGTCCATTGCAGCCGGGCTGTATTTTGATCTGCCGTGGCGGTAAAGTCCTGCCAGTCGAGCGCCAGCGGGAGCATGGACTGAGGTTTGGTGATAATGGTAAAAACAGCATTGTCGGGCAGGTTTATCCCCGTGAACACGGCCTGGCCGGCGGTGATGGCATTTGCCTGTATGAAGGTCACGGTCCCGTTGGCGAAATTGCCGTTGCCGTCACCGTCGATCATCAGGAAGTAATTGGTGGCCGTCGTGCCGCCTTTGAGGGAAAGCCCCGACAAAGAGAATTTCAGTGTGATGCCGGTGACCGAGCCTGTGTTCTGCACTTTCCAGGTACGCGTCAGCCGCCAGGAGCTGACGGCAACGGCCGGTCCGTTGCCCGCGGTAATCTGTTGTTCACTCAGGCTGCCCTGGTCTGAGCCGATCATCAGGAACTGCTGGCTGGAGAGGGTTGTGAGCGCTGTCAGGACCAGGTTGCCTTTGGCCGATTGTCCTGTACCATTCCCTGATCCTGTGTTCATGCTATTGGATTGGGTTTGGGTGAGGCCTGATCCGGCATCGCTGCCGACGCCGAATATATCATTCTGGTAAGCGGCATTGCCTGTCCAGAAAGTGACGCCGGTGGAAGAAACATAGTTTACAGGGCTGGCAGGGGCGCCAAGCGTGATACCGTATTTCAGGGCCAGGTAGGACTCCACTTTATTTCTGCCGGCAGCATTGTTCTGACCATAGAGGACGATCTCCGCGATGTCGCCTATGAGCTTGGAATCATTGGTGCTGCGGTCACCTATCTGAGGCCGGGCATTGTACCGGGTAGCACGGGCAGTGAAGCCTCCGTAGAGCTCGCCGATGCGGGCATCCAGGCCATTGCGGTCGAATACATTTCCCACACCGCTGGCGGTAAGTATACTGAATGAGTCGTCGGGCGGGGCTTTGATATATTCGAAGCCGATGGAGTCCACGCCCATGCCGGAGAAGAGATAGCCGCCTCCGTTGTCGACCCCGCTGCGGAAAAAATAGCGGGATGCGTCGTTGACAGCCGTACCGCTGGTGGTGGGCGAGATCACAGTACCTCTTTCGGAGGTGGGTGAACCATTATAGCCGGCTACGGCTGTACATTCTGACCAGTCGATGCTGGTATTGCCCACAAGCTTTGTCGATCCGGTAAACCGGACGACGGGATGGAAATTTATGGCATTGGTTACAACGGCAGGAGCAGGAGTGCCTGACCGGGTGAAAGTGTTGACGTTCCTTTCATCTTTCCATTGGGTGAGCGTGCCGCCTGCAGCCGGGAGTGCCGACTCCGCCTTCATCCACAGGGTAAGATCTGTACTGACGCCACCGGGGCTTTGTGCATATGTCCCGGGCGGCAGGCTGTAAAGTACGGCTACGATCAGAATAGGGTAGTTTCTGGTCATAACATAGGGTTATTGGGACCCCTAAAAGTAGACCAAGCCTTTTTTAAAGAGAAGGTTTTTAGGTATAATTGACGTTCCCTAAGAGTTTATTTCGGATGCGGGCTAATGGCTATCAGGGAGCTGTCCAGGTATTATTGCTGTTGTCCGCGTCCACATAGATGCCGCCTTTCAGCTCCAGCGACCGGATCTTTTTTCCTGCTGCCGGCATAATGGTGACCTGTGCATTCTTTTCGTTGCCGCTCCATATAGCAGGAGTCTGATGTTGCCGGCTTGTGCTGCCATCTGTATAATGCACGACAAGGTCGAAAGGAATGGCAAATCCTCCGATGTTGTTGATAAAGACGTTCGTACCATCCACCTTTTCGATGGCGAGGTCTATATAATTATTAGAGAAGAACCAATTGTTCCAAAACCAGTTCATATTCTTTCCTGCTACGTCATTGAAGGTGTAGAAGAAGTCCCAGGGAATGGGATGTTTGCCGTGCCAGCGGTCCATAAAGGCGTGCAGGCATTTTCTGAACAGGTCGTCACCCAGCATATCCTTCATGGCCAGGTAAGCCAGGGAAGGTTTGCCGTAAGCGTTATTGCCGTAAGCGGCATTCTTCAATACATTGGCGGGGGTGATAATGGGCAGGTCCTCTTCCTGGGATGCATCGTAGATGTAGCCGTTGACACGGAACTGTCTGTAGAATTCCTCTGCTTTTTCATCGCCCAGGTCTGCGCGTCCGATGAGAAGCTCGAAGGTGGTGGCCCATCCTTCGTCCATGAAGGCGTACCGGGATTCATTGATGCCCATGTAAAAAGGGAACCATGTATGGGCTATTTCGTGTTCGGCGACAAACCGGGAGAAGACAGGATCTTCGGTGGTGTTGTCGTTTACCATCATGGGATATTCCATGTCGGCATAGCCCTGGAAGATGGTGGTTTTTGGGAAGGGGTAGGGTACGCCCGGCCAATGATGGGAGAGCCAGTCCAATGCATGGCGGCCAAATCCCACCATCTGGTGAAAGTCACGGGCAGTATCGTTATAGGCGGATTGTACGCTGGCTCTCCGTTTGGTGGCGTCATCCACCACTACGCTGGAGGCGTCCCATACAAAATGGTCGCTGAGACCGACGGCCACGTCGCTGATGTCACCGGCTGTCCATTTCCAGGAGTTGACGGTGTTCTGGGTGGTGACGTGTTTGGCGGCAAGGTCTTCTTTTGCGGCGATGTGAAGGATCTCGTCCGTGGTCATGGAGGCTGCCAGCTTTTTTGCATAGGACGGCAGGAGGACGGCATCAGGGTTCTGCAGCGTGCCGGTGGCCCAAACAATATAGTTTTTTGGAACGTTGACGGTGAGGGTATAGTCGTTGAAATCGTTGTAGAATTCCTGTTGGTCTGTAAAGTCTATTCTATCCCATCCATTGTAGTCGTCGTATACGGATACGCGGGGATAGAAATAGGCCAGGAAATAAGTGGTGGAGTCGATCATCCCTTCGCGGTTGCTTTCCTGCGATATTTCGTAATGCCAGTCGAAGGTAAGGCGGACGGAATCGTGAGGAGCCAGGGGTTTGTTAAGGCGAACGGGTTTCCAGGTGAGGGTGGCGCCTGCTGTGGAGAAGGGTCTGGACTGACCGTTCTCTGAAAATGCGTCCACCTGTATCCCTTTTGTGAGATAGGCGGCATCTGACATGCCGTTGCGAACGGCGCCGGGCTGAT
This sequence comes from Puia sp., assembly GCA_035547295.1. GTDB lineage: Bacteria > Bacteroidota > Bacteroidia > Chitinophagales > Chitinophagaceae > Puia. The sequence continues at coordinate 4,053 of DASZVM010000839.1, forward strand.
GGATATTCAGGATAAGCCGGATGACGGGTGTTCTCAGCGTGTCGGGGCTGTTATTGATATAGACGACCTGTTCGGTGCCCCGGATGGTCCGGTCCGGTGGGGCAGCGTTGATGGTAATGGTATAACGTCCTTTGTTCTGCCAGTAGTTGGGACCGGGGCGGCCGTCCTGAGAACGGGTCCCTTTTTTATAAGCTTCCCGAATATTGCGGGGTGTATAAAGGGGTTGGCTGTGCAGGATCGAATGAGCTATAAGCAGCGTCATGCAGCATAGAGTTGAACGCATCATGCAGGGAAGGTAGCAAAATAAGGATAAACAGCGCTTGCCGTTTATCCTTTTGTACTAAAGTCGGACGCGAGTATGTGTCAGATAAATTTACTGAAAGTGTGCTACTTTCCAATAGGCTTTTTTAGGATGGTGGTTGAAGCCTACGAATTTTTCTTT
>DASZVM010000840.1:0-6723 GCA_035547295.1 Puia sp.
ATTGTTTAAACCTGGACAACGTCCCCACGCCCAGGATATCGATATCTCTCGGGGGCGCTGCTTTTTCAAACTCCCGGGGATCGATGCCGTTGGGTATCATATGCCGGGCCCTGACGCCATGGTTCCTGAAAAATTCGTCCACCAGGAACTCCGACATCCCGATCAATTCCTCAGCCCGGGGGCGTATGAATTTCACCAGGTGGTTGGTCTTCCGGGCATCCTGTCCGCAAAGCCAGCAATAATGCCGGATGCCATGCCGTCTGCTGTAATAGTGCCCGATAAGGGCGCACTCCCCGCACCAAAAACTAAAAAGACCCATTATCTCATTTTCCCGCCGGAGGGCGGACAGTTTCTTCCAGACACGATTCCAGAAAAGGGCTCTTCGCACCTTCCGTTGCTGCGTCCCGTTAAAGCTGGTCACCCTTGCCCCATGCCATTCATAGTTGGATTCCGTGCAGGGATAGTAAAAGGACAGGATCGTTATCTTTAGGTGAGGAAAGATCTCCTTTACAGTCCTTACAAACAGCTGCTGGGTAGTCACCCAGTTCACCGGCGATTCATCACCGGGAAATGCAGGCGTCAGGATCACAAGTATCTTAGAACGATGGTTCATCAGCCGATGTTATTGGTCTCCCATTCGCTTTCCAGGGACACGACCTTGTTGCAAAAGGACAGGCTCTTTTTATTATGCGTTATCAATATGATCAGCTTGCCTTCACGGGCCAGCTGTACAAAATGTGTCAGTAACGAATGCTCGGATCCCTCATCCAGCTGATTGAATGGCTCATCCAGGATGATCACCCCTGCGGATTTGTACAAGGCCCTTGCTATCGTGATCCGCTGCCGCTGACCGCCGCTGATGTTCCCGCCGCCCTCCGTAATGACCTTATCCAAACCCTCCGGATCAGCATCCACCAGGCTCTGAAGCCCCGACATCCTGATGGCTGACCGCAACCGCTGCCCGTCAGGCGGGTATTCATGGAGGGTCAAGTTATGCAGTATCGTGTCATGTATAAGAAAAGGCTGCTGTCTGACATAGGAAATATCAGGCCAGTACCTTTTACGTGCCTCGGCATCGGCCACTTCGTCGTTGATCCTTATCTCCCCGGCATCCGGCGAAAGGAATCCCAGCAGCAGGTTGAGCAAGGTGGTTTTCCCCTTACCCGATGGACCCGTTATACCGACAAGATCTCCGGATGTCATTTGGAAGTTAAGCCGTCTGAGCACGGCATGTTTTTTATAATGGAATTGTACATCTTTGAACTGGATGGTCCTTATGCTGCCTTTCAGGGGGGTGTCGGAAGGCTGCTGCTGTGAGGCAGGTGCGATGGAAGCGGCGGCCGCCAGGTTCTCCAGTGTAAAGGCATAGGTATTTATTTGTCCGCTAAGACTAAGTATCTTCACCACACCCGGAATGATCTTATAGGCAGCCGCCATAAAGACACCGACGGTGATCACGGCCGTATGGCTGCCCGTCCCTCCGCTGGTGGCGATCAGGATCACGACTCCCAGCAAGGCAAATATCTCGATTATCCGGCCGGGGATGCCCTGGACGATGGTCTGATTGGTAAGATATCTGCTATAACGTTGCTGATGGGTAAGATAGCGCTGCAGAAAAACCTCGTTCCTGTCATAGATATTACTTTCTACAAATCCCGACAGCGCCTCCTGCAAATGCTGCAATGACCTTTCGCTGCTGATACGTGCGCTGCCCCTCGTCTTGCTCATCCTCCTTTTTATAAGGTAAAAGATAATAAAGACAGGGGGCAAAAGGACCACCAGGACCAGGAGGAACAGACGGGCGTTGAAAAGAACGATCCCTGTTATAGCCAGCACGATCAGCACCGTCTGTGTAATGATCTGCAGAAACCCGCCCAGCACATGCTGGCAGAATTCCAGGGGTTCATAGCTCACCCTCCGTATATGCACAGCGGAATCCACGCCGATGTGGTCCGAATAATCGCCCTGCTGGCAGCTTATCAATTTCTCTCCGGAGATACGGGCAGCCACCCTGAACTGCATCCTGCACTGGGCGCGGAATACAAGAAAACCCAGCAGGTTCTTGATGCTGAATAAAAGAAAAAAAACGACGATCACCGGCACCGGGCTCTTATCCGTCAATTCGTTCTTCAGAAAAGAGAACCTGTTTGAGTTGAGATCGGATCCTGCATACATCTGCACTATGAGCAGCAACAGCGCCAGGAATACGATATCAGCTATGCTGATGACCAGGTCCAGCAATGTCAGCGCCCCCAGCCTCCTTTTTTCTTCGCCGGTCAGCACAATCGATATTTTTTTCAATAGCCGGATCATATTTTTAGAATCGTATCTTATGAAGCCATTTTATCCAACCAGGCGGAAGAAAGCTCACCGACAGCAAAATATAATTGTCCAGGCGAAAAGGGTTGGCATGGATAGCCTTTGCCACATGCCAGCGGGCCTCGGCCGGCCGGTAGTTATTCGCCAGCAGCTTTTTCCCGCAAAGGGCATGATAAGCCCCTTCTTTTATCTTTCTGTTATCCTGCCGCCGGATGATCCTCCATAGCTCATCCCCTTCTTCCCGGGTGATAACGCCTCTTTGGAGGATGGCAAATTTCAACCTCCGGAACCGGCGCCCCCGCCACTTCTCATCGATGGTGACAGAAGAAGGGTTTATCCTTACTTTGATCAACGGCTCCGGTAAATTGCAACACTTTCCCGTCTTCAACAGTTGTACCCAAAGGAAGTAGTCCTCGAAATTATGGGCATAACGGGAATACCCTCCCATCCGCAGGATCGCATCCTTTCTATACATAACGGCGGAATGAATAAAGGGACAGCAGCGCAACAGGTTGCCGACGATCTCCCGGTTCGCATGCCCTGTGCATTGAAAATTAAAAAGATGGTCTCCGTTCTCGGAAATATATTCCGCATCGCTACCTACCACCAGATAGGCGGGGTGGCCATCCAGGAATATCACCTGCCTTTCCAGTCGCGTGGGCAGACAGATGTCGTCGGCATCAAACCGGGCGATATAGACACCCCTTGCCATCTGTAATCCCGCATTCAATGCGACGGATATGCCTTCTTTTTCTTTACACAGCAGCCGGATACGTTTGTCACTGAACCCGCGGACCACATTCACCGTATTGTCGGTGCTGCCGTCATCCACGACCAGAAGTTCAAAATCCGTATAAGTTTGTTCCAGCACCGACCGGATCGCCTCCGCGATATACTTTCCCGCATTACAGGCCGGCATCAATATAGTTACTTTAGGGTGCATGATCTTTGTCCATCAACATGAGCAATTCGAATACAACTACCACTGACAGCTGCTCAAACCAATATTCCGTAAAGAACGCACCCATCATCACCAGCAGCAGCGGAAGGCCATAGCTTCTTCCGGCCCGGGACAGGAGGCTTCTTCCAAAAAAAGCCAGGTAAAAAATAAAAAAACAGGCCAGGCCGATAAGCCCATACTCCGCCAGCAGCTGTCCATACACAGAATCGGGCTTATTGATCACACTGTGCTGTCCTTCATCACGGGTATGGTAATACAGGTACAGAAAAAGATAATTATCCCTGAAAAAAGGATGGATATAGGCCTCTTTCGCAGGGTAAGAGCCCTCGACGCCAAGCGCCGTAGTCCGCAAAGCCAGCTGGGAAGAAAAATTGCCCATGCCCGTGCCCAGCAGCAGCCTTGCCGGATGGTCCTGAAAGAAATGGTTCAGCTCATCCCAGGCGATGCGTCTCCCGGAAAGGTTCCACCCTTTATACCGGCGCTTGATGCTGTCTATCTTTTCCGGAGAATAGGTTTGGCTCATAAAATGCTGCAGCCTTGTCTCTTTGGCTACCACGGGCGCACTCTCCACAAACTCGGTCCATTTAGCATGAGGAATGGGTACAGGCTCATCATAAGCATTCTTCCCGGCGATCCTTCCGAGAAGGGTCCGGGAATATTGCTGATTGGACGGAGAGACCTTTGCGGCAAATATGACCACTACAGAGAAAAAAATAAGGATCATGCTTTTTTGCAGCCGGTCGGAATAAAAGAAAAAACAAAACAACAGCACGATGAGCAACATGTAATTCACCGTATTGCTGGTGGCCAGCAAGGTCGTCGCAAAACACAGCAGAGAGAGGTGCCTCCTGTTCCTGTACAGGAAATACAACACCGCAAAGGCCCCGATCAGGGCAGCGGTAACACTGCTATCCATACCGACTCCAGTAATCCTGTCACCCGTGCTGATAAAATACTTTCGATGATATCCCTCGTAGTTGTAGGGATTGAGCACGCCTGCTTCAAAGCACACGCGGATAAAAGACGCCAGCATAACACCCGCGTTCAGAAGAAAGAAAAAGGACAGCGTCGAATGTACCTTCTCCTTATCATCCTGTTGCACGAACCTGTATATCAGCCACGCCGCCGTCATCGCCAGCAGCCAGTAGACGCATCCCAGGCCAAAGGCCAAGAGACCGGAAATGGATAATGTAGAAAAGGACAGCAGAAGATTGATCAATGCCAAAAGGATCATGGCAATATAGAATCCCCACCATCCCGACGGCATCTTCCCTTTTGGCAGGCCCGGCCGGTGGATGATCAATGCCGCCAGGACGGCTATGATCTTTACATAGAGCTTTACATTGAGAAAAAGCACAAGGAAGATCAGCAGCGGCCAGTCCAGTCGTTGGAAATAATTGCGAAGTTCCTCTCTATATGTCGATGTATTTCCGTTCATGTCAATACTACCCTTATCATCTCTTTCGTCTTTAATAAACCCGTCAGCCATCCCAGCAGACAATAGAGGGCGGTGGCTATGACCAGCCTGAGCATGAGCGAGTCCCCCAGGCTGATAGCGGCAAGATCGCTGCATGCGGCCACCGACATGGCCAACAGGAGAAGCAGTCCCCATTCTTTTTTGCTTTTGAAAACCGCATTCCGTGCATACAGCACATATTGCACGACCATGGCTGCCAGATAGACGAGCGCCGCCCCCTGGCCCGCATAGGCAGGTATCAGCAGCACATCCCCCGCCAGCACGATAGCCCCGGTGACAGCCGTGACGGAAAGGATATGTACCAGCCTGTTACGGGCAAATGCATGGCTCCAGTACAGGTTGATGAGATACTGGAAAGGGATGCAACAGGTGAGAATGAGAAAAGTGCCGGTATTGACCTCACCGTATTTATTGTTCGTAAAGGCATCCACCAGGGGGGCCCACATGATCACCAGCCATAGAACGGGCAGGGTTGCAAGAACCATTTCCACACGCACCAGCGCACGAAGGAAGCTTTCATCCGGGTCATCACCCCTCGCAAACCTGTTTAGCAGGAAAGGCGCCAGCACCAGCAGGGGCAATGGCGCGAATTCAAAAGCCCGATAGGCAAAAGTATACTCCGCCGTATGGGCAGGGGTCGACAAAAGCCCCAGCAATATCCAGTCTATACGGGCAATGCCGGCATTCAGGAATACCACTCCCACCTGTGGAAGGGAGGACTTCAATAATGCGATATAGGCTTTGAACCCATCGGACATACCCAGCCTTATCTTTAGTCTTCCGCAAACGATCCATATTCCCAGGACGAGTTCGGAGAAAGAGCTGATGATGAAGAGAACTATAACAGTCTGCAAGGTCAATGCCGAATAGATCGTGGATATATAAAGCCCCGTAGCCCGTGCCAGGTTGGAAATAGATGACAACATGGCCAGCCAGCCAAAGGCTGATCGTCCCGTCAGCAATTGCCGGAAAGGCAGGGCCCAAAAGGTCAGTACCTGGCTGATGGAAAGCAGCCACAACAGATAATATTGTTCGTTCACACCGGGATAGAGATAGCAGACAAGGGACAGCACGCCAAAAAAGATAAGCCCCGTAAAAAAATTATGGGCGGCAAATAACGTCAGCATGCCGGACGGATCATCCCCGGCAGCGATGTTGCGCACCACTATCTGCTCCAGTCTCAGGCTGAGGAGCGTCGTGATAAAGGTCAGCACGGCCAGCGCCCAGCTCAGCTCGCCAAAGGAAGGCTTATCCAGTTCACGGGAAATGAGCAGGAAGATAAATACCCCCAGACACTGGTTGCCCAGGACCTGCAGGGTATTTGCCGATATGTGTTTTATCCGTTTACTTTTGTCCTTTACCATGCTTCTTCAGATTGAAGTTGCGCGATATATTGAACCCGAAGTAAATATCGCCCTTACCCCATGTACCATCGGTCTGTGTAAGATATTGGGTCTCCAGCATGCTTTGGGAATTTGTGAACACCAGTTGGAATACATGTCCTCCTGTCTCGATATCCCATCCCAGGGAAAAAGAGTTATGGACCGTAGTGGATACCATTTGATTGGAAGGCAGCCAGTCATATTCAGCATTGATGCTCATCCGGTTGGTGATCTTCACACGACCGCCCATGCCCAGGGCGAACATATCGTTCTTGTCATTCACCGTAGGTACAAGGTTATAGTGCAGGTATGTGGGCGTCACCTCGAGGGAAAGGATGCGGCTGAACTTCCGGGCTATCAGCATCTGGGCGGAATAGGCCGTCCGCAGGTTGGCGGTCAGATATTCTTTCCCCGTTATATGTTGTGTATAGTTCGTTATCGTGCCCAGCAGGCTCATCGTCACCGGCATCTGCATGCCTTCTGTCTGCTGTAACAATTTGTATTTTACAAATCCGTCAAAGGTCTTCAGATACGAGCTGCGGCCGACGCCGACATTCAGCCTGTCGGTAATGCCATAATCAAGT
>DASZVM010000841.1:0-4078 GCA_035547295.1 Puia sp.
AGCGGGCCTGGGCAGGATCGACCACCAGCTTCTCGTTGGCGCCTTGTCCATATAAATATTGATAACCCGAAAAATGCGTCAGCTGCTTCTCCATCGACACCGTGCTGTTGAACTCGATACCCAGGTCCTTCTTCGTGCTGCCCCGTTTGGTGGTAATAAGGATGACCCCATTGGCGGCACGGCTGCCGTATAAGGCGGAGGCGGATGGACCTTTCAGAACGCTGATCTTGTCGATGTCGTCCGGGTTGATGCCGGAGATGGCATCCCCAAAGTCCACGCCTCCCGAATATTTATCGCTGCCTACCTGGCCGTAATTGCTGTTATCGATGGGCACGCCATCCACGACATACAGCGGCTGGTTGTTGCCTGTTATCGTCGTATTGCCGCGAATGATCACCCGGCTGGATCCTGCAGGACCACCGGCCGTACCGGTGATAACGAGCCCGGGAACTTTTCCGGCTAATGAATTGATCACGTTGGTCTCCCTGGCCTTCTTCAGCTCACGGCCATCCACTTCCGAAAAAGCATATCCCAGCGCCCGCTCTTCCCGCTTGATACCCAGGGCCGTCACAACTACCCTGTCCAGTTCCGTCGCCTTCTGCTTTAAATCGATGGTCAGACCTGTCTTTTCCTCCGGCGCGATGAGGGACACCGGCTCATACCCCAACATCTGTACGCGTATGACATCATCCGTCGCAGCGGGAAGGGCAAATATCCCGCTCTTATCCGAAATAACGTTTTTGTTCCTGGTGCTGTTGGTGATCACCGCTCCCTGGACAGGCTCATGGTCGGCATCGAAGATCCTGCCGGTGAGAAAAGGCAGCCCACCGCCGCCGGCAGCGGGAGAGGACGTCTTTAACGTCTGGACCATGATGGTCTCTCCCACGATCTTATACTGTACGTTTATCTGCCTGGCCAGCTGCGATATCACATCGTTCAGCACCATACGGTTACACTTCAGGGTTATTTTCCTGCTTACATCCACATCGCGGGGGTTGTAGGAGAAATGCACCCGGGCCGCATTCTCTATGTCCGTAAAAATTTTTGAAACAGGGGCATTCTTCCAGGTGAAAGAATAGACGGGATCCGTTGACTGCGCGGATATGCCGAAGCATAAGATACCCGACAGGAGGCAGCAAAGCACCTTCTCTTTCATAGATCGAGCAGTATTTTGGTTAAAAAATTTTTTAGGGTTCAGCGGCCGGACAATTGCCCGGATCAGTATCTCAGCATTACAGTGTCATGGGATATCGTATAGGTGAAATTATTGGTGAATCCTACGGCATCCAATATTTCCTTCAGGCTCTTTCCGTCAAAGGCCCCCGTGAAAAGCACCGGGTCTTTCGGCCTTGCCCCGGCGACGATCTCCACGCCAAACAGCTCATGCAGACGTGTCCTTATTTCATCCAGCCCTGCCTCCCTGAACACTACCTGTCCCTTCATCCATTTTTCCAGGCTTCCGGCATCGAACTTCCCCCGGCTGATGTTATTGTCATGCTCCACCACCAGCTGGTCCCCGGGCAGCAATATCTCTTTGAAGGACGGCTCTTTCCCGCCGATGGACTCCACGCTTACCTTGCCGGCGTCCAGCATGACAGAGCAATGACCGTCAGACCCGTAATTACGTACTTTGAAGCTGGTGCCAAGCACGGTAACTGCCGTATTTCCCGTCATTACCATAAAAGGCTTATTCACGTCCTGCTGTACCCGGAAAAATGCTTCCCCCTTTAGCGCTATCCTCCGGCTGCCCTTGTTGAAATCCGGCGCTATCCTCAATTCACTGAACGCATTCAGCAGGACCACGCTGCCATCCGGCAATTCCACGGTCTTACGGCCATCGAAACCGGTGGTCGCCAGCGCATGGAACGACTCCGTCGAATAGAAGCCCCTGCCGGAACCTCCGTTCTTTCCCATCCATATCCATGCCGCACCCGCCAGCAGGATCACCGCAGCGGCAACCGCCACTCTCCGCACCCACATCGTACGCACCGGTACACGCATCCCAAGGCGCTTTTCCAGCTTCTCCCAGTCTTCACGTCTCTGCTCCGCATCGCTATGCACAGACAGCATCAGGCACATTTCCTTTGCCTTATCCATCCGCGGTCCCAATTCCGGATGCCTTTCCCTAACGCCTTCCCAATACCCGGCATCATGGGGGTCCGTCCCGTAACACCAGTGAATAAAACGCTCGTCGGACAAAAAATCTTCCAATGACCAGGATGTATGATCCATATTTTATTATTGATAGCTACTACAAGTGGGAAGATCCTCTGCTTTTTACCAATCATTTTCCCGATTATTTTTAAAAATTATTTTAATACCTTTAAATCAGCCGGAGACCCGCTCCCCCTTCATCACTCTACATGACCCATCAACGGAAAGACTACCAAAAGAACTGGCAGCTATTGGCCGAAGGCCACCGGCAAGGGCTATATAATTGTTTTCATGAGTTTTATGATGATCTCTACAGGTTTGGTATAGCCCGTTACAAGGATAAAGAGCTGGCCAGGGAGGCTATCCAGGACCTCTTCCTGGAACTCTGGCATATCCGGGACAAGCTAAAAGATGTCGGCAACATGCGCGAATATGTGCTCAGCATCTATAAGAGGATATTATACAGATCATGGCAGCAACAGCAGCAGCGCCCCCTCCCGGAGGATCATTCCGGGGAACCGGCAGAACAACCCTACGAATCTGTATTGATGGATATGCAGGAAGAAGCCGGCATCCGGGAAAAGCTCCATAAAGTGCTCGACCGTCTGTCCCCGCGCCAGAAAGAGATCATCCAGCTCCGCTTCTATGAACAAATGGGGATCCGCGAGATCGCGGCAAAAACTCTCCTGACTGAACGTACCGTCTATAACACGCTCTATAATGCCCTGGAAATTTTACGGGAAGTAATGGGCTGCATTCTTATCTGTTTCTTTATCACTCCGAAATAGCGATCGTATATAACGTCCTTTGATATACGAAATAAAAAATTCAGCCAAACCCATTGGTAAAAAATCATATTTCCCCCCACTAGTTACTGTAACCATTTTATCATACTTAAACAAAGTCTTATGAAGAAGTTGTACAAACTCCTCGTACCGGTCATCCTCGTGTTCGCATGTCAGACCACTTATTCCCAAACCTGCATGTACGTCGGAGGGTATGTTCCTTATTACCGGAACGCTTCGGCCGCCAATATCGATTACACCCGTGTCTCCGATGTCTTCTATGCCTTTGCAGGCTCGGACTCCACAGGCGCGCTTATTGTCCAGACCGACCCTTATGTTCCCTCAGGTAATCTCGACACCTTTATAAATGCCACCGCCGGCAAGAACAGGTATCTCAGCCTGGAGGGCGGCAACAGTCATTCTGTACGGGACATGTCCTATTCTGCCACGGCCCGCAGCGCCTTTGTCACCAACTGCGTCAATTTCTGTCAAAGCCATAGCTTTCAGGGTATCGATATGGATTGGGAAAATATCCAGTCCTCCGCGGACGCTGCCCGCTTTGATTCACTGGTCGGCAGCCTGGCTACCGCCTTGCATGCCAATGGTTATAAACTGGTGATCACCCTTAGCTATGGAAGCTATAATGCGGGGTACTACTCCCTCGCCACAGTCTCCAAAGCCGACTGGATACAGCTCATGGCCTATGACCAGACAGGCTGGGGCTCCGGCAGTCCTTTCGGCAACCCCTCCACCTATCAGATGGCATTGGACGCCGTAGCTTACTGGCAATCCAGGGGGTTTACGGATCTTTCAAAGATGGTCATCGGCGTTCCCTTCTATGGCAACCAGTTCAGCTCTACCTCCGGAGGATACGCTCCCGCCGTAACCTATGCGTCGATCATGAACGCCAACCCCAACCTGAAGACCGACCAGGACCAGGATAGCCTTACATTCTTCAACAGCGCCGCCCTCATCCGGCAAAAGATAGAATACACCAAATTCAATGGACTAAAAGGAATAATGATCTGGGAGCTAGGCCAGGACCTGCCCTCCACAAATACAAAATCTCTCTTGCGGGCCGTATCCGACGCCGCCTGCGACCAAAATCCTTTCTGGAGCGATTACAGCACTACATGCAA
>DASZVM010000842.1:0-3231 GCA_035547295.1 Puia sp.
CGAATGGGAGATGACCAGGGGGGTGAAATTCCAGGTAAACGGCGCGGTAAACTATTCCAATAGCCAAAGCAAGAATTATATGCTTGGCGGGGCCGTTGCCGACAAATGGGACTTCCAGACCATGACGATCGATCAGGATAACTCCTCCACCCCCTCAATCCTTACGCAGGAAAATGACGATGCCCTGGGACTGACCTTTTATTCGACCTTAAGCTATAAAAAGAGCTTCCCCGAAGATCATCATTTCAATCTATTGATCGGGACAAGCAGTGAATGGAACAGGAGCAGGTATCTCAGGGGAAGCGCCACGGGTTTTCCCGGGAATAATACCTGGGAGCTCGATGCGGGGTTAGGCCAGCCAGTGGTCGCCGGCAATTCATCCGGCTATACCCTTCAATCTTATTTTGGCCGTCTGGATTATAATTTCAAGGAAAGGTACCTGGTCGAGGCTACCTTGCGCGATGACGGCTCGTCCCGTTTTGCTTCCGGTCGCAGATGGGGTCTCTTCCCCTCCTTTTCCGGCGCATGGAGACTGAGCGAAGAACCTTTTTTTAAGACAGCCGGTCTTTCCGTCCTCGGCAATGTCAAGTTCAAGGCTTCGTGGGGAAGGCTGGGTAATCAGAACATCGGTCTTTATCAATTCATGGACCTCTATGGGATCGGGCAGAATTATATCTTCGGGAGCACCGTCACCTCCGGCATTGCCCCTACGTCCCTGTCGAATCCCAATATTACCTGGGAAACGACTACGTCCGCAAACATCGGGACGGAGCTTTCATTTTTCAATAATCAGCTGGACCTGGAATTCGATGTGTTCAACAATAAAACAAACAATATACTGGTACAATTACCATTGGCATCGGCCTATGGCAGCCTGATCGCTCCTTATCAGAACGCAGGTATCGTCCAAAACAAAGGATGGGAGTTGGGAGGCATCTACAGGAACAAAGCCGGCGCTTTCCGGTATTCCTTCAATGGGAATATAAGCCATACCGCCAATAAAGTATTGCGGTTCGATGATAACCCCAATGTGATCCAAAGTACCGGCAATAATTCGATCATAAAGCAAGGTCAGTCCATCAATGCGCTTTTTGGGTACCAGGCCGCGGGCATCTTCCAAAGCCGGCAGGATATCGATAGCTGGGCCAGGCAGAAACCCGCGGGAAGGAATAGTCCCGGGGACCTGAGATACCGGGATCAGAACGGGGACGGTATCATCGATGACAAGGACAGGGTGATCATCGGGAGCACCATCCCACGGTATTATTATGGGTTCGGCGGCGACCTGTCCTACAGGAACATCGGTCTGAATGTCCTGTTCCAGGGTGTCTGCGGAGTTCAACGTTATTATAACAACCTGTGGTATACCAGCGCCATAAGATACCGGAGGGCGATCAACGAGGTGTTCGTCAATGCATGGACGCCGGAGAATACCCATACGACGGTGCCTCGTCTTACCACCGACGCCAATACCGACAATACGGCGCCATCATCGTATTATGTTCAGAATGGCTCCTTCCTCCGATTGAAAAATGTACAACTTTCCTATACGCTTCGCGCAAGATGGATCAAAAGATCGGCTATATCGAATTTACAGATCTATGCAAATGCTCAAAACCTGCTTACGGGCACAAAATTCAACGGTCTGGACCCTGAAACGGCCAATCCGACCGACTACCAGGTAGAATACCCCATTGTAAAGATTATAACATTCGGATTAAATGCAACCTTTTAAAAAAAGTTTCGTCAGGCTATTTGCAGCAGGCATCATCATTCTGGCCTTCACCCGGTGCAACCACTTTAAAAAAGGAGAAGGCGATATGTTTTATAAGATCGTGGAAAATAAAGGCGGCGATACGATAGAAGAAGGCGATTTTACTGCCCTGACCTACAGCGTGAGGACGGAAGAAGGTGCTGTATGGTATGATTCGAATGACGAGGACGGCCGTCTGGCGTTCAAGTTCAGGGAACGGCCTTATTTCAAAGGTGATCTTTTCTCGGCATTGGGGCTGCTGAGCGAGGGAGACAGTGCGATCTTGCGGATAAACATCGATTCAGTAGTTACCAGGTCGGGCAGGCCCCGACCTTTGACCAGGGGGAAATATCTGATCTATACCATCAGGGTGAACAAGGTGATCGCAAGGGGCGGGTCGCCAGATAGCCTGTACAACAGCAGGATCGAGGCATTCAAAACGGCGGAAATAGAAAGGGCCAGGCTGAACGAAACCGCAAAGTTCGATCATTACCTGTCCTCAAAAAACATAAAGGCGACGGCCACGGCTTCCGGGTTGAATTATATAGTCACAAAGCAAGGGGTGGGTCCCCGGCCGTCTCCGGGCGATAATGTAAAGTTGGATTATACCGTAACATTCCTAAGCGGGAAAGTGATCGAGACCAGCGTGGCCGAAACAGCTAAAAAAGCGGGCATCTTCAATAAGCTCTATCCATACGGGCCACATAGTTTCCCCGTGCAGATGAGCAGCACTCTTTCGGGATTCCAGGAGGCATTGCTGCTCTTCCCAAAAGGCACGAAAGTCATCCTGATCATCCCTTCCAGGTTGGCCTATGGTCCGAATACATATAAAAACATCCAACCCTATACTTCTTTGCTTTGTGAGCTGGAAATATTAGATATAACACACCCAAATAATCGAATAACCAAACCAAATGTACCATGCGAATTTTAAAATTAAACATCAACACAGGGAGCTGGATGAAAAGATCCCTCTTTTTACTCCCATGTCTTTTCTTTTTGGAATGCAGTAAAAAGGAAACCGCCCCTCCGGTGAACGGGGGCAATACGAACGAGAGAACGGTCACCGGTACGGACTTTACCCTCGTCGTCATGCCTGACACGCAGAATTACATGTCCGGTTATTTCGGAGGCCAGTTCGCCATGTTCAAATCCCAGATCGATTGGATCATAAACCATAAGACCTCGGATAAAATTGCTTATGTTGTGGGGCTGGGGGATGAAGTAGAACATGGGGATTCCAGCATTGCCGACTCCGAATACATCAAGGCCGGCCCCTGGGGCTACTACCGTCTGGATTCAGCCAATATCCCTTATGGCGTAGCCGTGGGCAACCACGAGCAGTACCCTGTCAACAAATCCATCCTCTCCGTGACGACAAATAAGTTCAACCAGTATTTCGGCAGGAACCATTTTGCCGGGAAAAGCTTTTATGGCGGCAATATGGCCGGACCGGGCAGCAATGTAAACAATAGTCA